>DATBXG010000346.1:0-5880 GCA_036514415.1 Paraburkholderia sp. | reverse complement strand
CTTCGCGCAGTACGATGCGCAAGCCGACGGCGAGATCGAAAAGATCATCAAGCAAAACGAAATGGCTTCGTCCGCGACTGCGGCACAACCATCGGCGCAACATGTGGCGGCGCGCGATCGCAAGGCAAGCGCGGGTTGAAGCATGGCTTCGGCCGCGATTCAGAGGAGAGGCGAGTGCATGGCAACGATCCCATGACGGAGTTGGCGAGCGCGGCATCGGTGGCGAACGCCAATTCGCCGCAATGCCTTCCCGATGTCATCGAGTACGGCTTGTCGGTACTGTTTTGCGGAATCAATCCGGGTATGCGTGCGGCGTCTACGGGGCACCACTTTGCCGGCAGAGGCAACCGGTTTTGGCGAGTGCTCCATCGTGCTGGCTTTACGAAGGAGGAGTTTCGCCCTGAGAACGACCGTCAGTTGTTGCAACTCGGCTTTGGCCTGACTACGGCCGTCTCACGCGCGACGGCACGCGCGGACGAATTGTCGAAGGCGGAGATTCAAGCCGCTGCGGCGCAGTTCGAGCTGAAGATTCAACACTACGCGCCGGGATTCGTCGCCTTTCTTGGCAAGATGGCGCTTGCCGAAATGTCGGGCAAGCGAGATATCGAATGGGGCTTGCAAGCCAGCAAATTCGGCGGCGCGCGCGTATGGGTCTTACCCAACCCGAGCGGCCTGAACCGGGCATTCAGCCTCGACGCACTCGTGAGCGCCTACCGCGAACTTCGTATCGCGGCTGGGTCGTCGAATGGATGATTGAAGCCCTGTAGTCAATGCGAGAGGTCGCCGCCAAAGGCGATCGGCCCGGACATGCGCGCCTTGAGGCGCGGCGCCATGAAGTCGAGAAATGCGCGCAGCTTCAACGGCAGGGGCGCTTGTCCTGCATGCACGAGGCTGATGGGCAGGGGCGCGGATTCGAAAGCGTCGAGCACGATGCGAAGCTCGTTGGCGCGTATGGCGTCCGCCACCTGGTAGGACAGCACGCGTATCAGCCCCACGCCGAGAATCGCGGCGTTGATGGCGGCGTCCGCCGTATTGACGGCGAGCCGCGGATGAACGGGCACGGACTGCGCCGACTTGCCGGAGCCGAAAGCCCAGGCGCGCATGGACGCAAGGACCTCGAAGGTAATGCACTGGTGGCCGGCGAGATCCGCTGGTTCGGCGGGCGCGCCATGCGCCGCAAGATAGGCGGGACTTGCACAGATGACCCGGCGGACCGTGCCGACTCGCGTCGCGACCAACGTGCTATCGGGCAACTCGCCAATGCGGATCGCGACGTCCGCGTGTTCATCCATCAGATGAACGACACGATCGGTAAGCAGGAGATTGATGTCGATCTCCGGATAGTGCGCGAGAAACTCCGCTATCACCGGCACGACGTGCAAGCGGCCAAAAGCGATGGGCGCGGTGACCACGAGCTCACCCTTCGGCGCCGCGTATTCGCCCGTCGCGGCGCGCTCGGCTTCATCAATGTCTTCGAGAATGCGCCGGCAGGCGGCCACATACACGCTTCCCGCTTCCGTCAATGAAAGCTTTCGCGTCGTGCGGTGAAAGAGACGCGTCTTCAGGTGTGATTCCAGTTCTCCAACCTTGCGGCTGATCGTTGCCAGCGGCATGTCGAGGCGCCGTGCGGCAGCCGAGAGACTACCCGCATCGGCGACCGAGACGAGGATGGACATGGCTTCGAGGCGGTTCATGGACCCTACCAAATAGTGGAAGGATGAATCCCGATCGTGAGGGATTCTCTTCGTAAATGCAAGCGCGTAACGTTCGATCTCAATCTGGCGTCGCGGCACGTCGCTGCAAACACCGGAGGAATTCATCGAAAAAGGAGGTTGTCGTGCGCGCCTTACCCGGTAGCCCTGAAAGTCCCGCTACGAGTCCCGCTACGCCCACAGTCGCATCGCGCGGCAAGATCGTCATGATGGCGATCGTCGCTGGAGCGGTCATCACCAACATCTACTGCACGCAGCCGATCCTGCCGTTGATTGCAGCGGGTCTGCGGGTCGACGTGACAACGGTCGATCTCGTCGCCGCCGCGGCTTTGCTTGGCTTCTCGACCGGGCTGGCGCTGCTGTTGCCGCTTGGCGACCGCTTCGACCGGCGCAAGCTCGTGCTCGCACAGATCGCGCTCGCGTTCGCTTTTGCCGTAGGCGCAGCAGTTGCGCCCGGCATCTGGGCGCTCATCGCGGCTTCGTTCGGCCTTGGCATTGTGAGCTGCGTTCCGCAGCAGCTCGTGCCGTTTGCGGCCGTCATGTCGTCGCCGGGCGAGCGGGGGCGTAACGTCGGCACGGTCGTGAGCGGCATCATGGTCGGCATCCTGGTCGGCCGCACGATCGCCGGCGTGATCGGCGCGGCGTATGGCTGGCGCGCGGTGTACGGCACGGAAGCCGCGTTCATGGTGCCGGTCTGGATCGCCGCTGCTGCGCTTCTGCCGAAGGGCGTGCCGTCCACGAATCTTTCGTATGGACGCCTGCTCGCTTCGCTGTGGCCGCTCGCGCGGGAGCATCGTCCGATTCGTGAATCGATGATCATCCAGGCGTTGCTGTGGGCCTGTTTCAACGCGTTCTGGGTCAATCTCGCCGCGCTTCTCACGAGCGGGCCGTGGCACCTCGGCAGCGCCTGGGCGGGCGGCTTCGGCATCATCGGCGCGGCCGGCGCGTTTGCCGCATCGCTCGGGGGCAATGCCACCGACCGGCTCGGGTTCCGCAAGGTCATCGGCGCCAGCATCGGCATCGTTACGCTTGCCTGGCTGCTTCTCTCCGGCGCGGCGACGTCGCTCACGCTGCTGATCGCGGGCGTGATCGTGCTCGATATCGGCGTCCAGGCGGGTCTCGTGTCCAACCAGACTCGCGCTTTCTCAGTCGATCCGAAAGCACAAGGCCGCATCAACAGCCTCTACATGACGGCTACCTTTTTCGGCGGCGCCGTCGGGGCGACCGTCAGCGGCTGGCTCATGAGCCGCTTTGGCTGGACGGGCATCGTCTCTTTTGGTGTCGCGCTCGGGATCGTCGCGGCAGCCATCCACTGGATCGGTGCGCCTCGTGCTTCCGTGGGCCGGGTGGCGTCGAGCGCAGATTGATGCAAGGCGTGCCGCGCTTTACCAGTCGATGCGGTGCCGTTCCTCGGTTTCGCGGTGGCGGCGGTCGTCGTCGCTGTGCAGGTAGAGGCTCGTGGTGCTGATCGACGCATGGCCGAGGTTGTCGCGCACGAGGCGCAGGTCGAGTTCGCCGTCGGCCATGTGCGAACCCGCGCTGTGGCGCAGCCAGTGCGCCGACGCGCGTTCGAGCAGCGCCGCGCGCGCCTCGTGCGCCTCCGGGCTGGCGCCTGCGTCGCCGCCTGGTTCAGCCTCGGCGCCACGTTGGCGCAGCCGCTCGGCGGCACCCGAGAAAATGCCCTTTACGATCGTATGGAGCGCCGCGCGCGTGAGCGGTTTCGTCGACTGTCCGATGGGGAAGACGAGCGGCGCGCTCTCATGAGCCATGGGCAGCGCGGGCAGGTCGCGCTCGCGCCGGTAGCGCATGAGTTCCTCCATCAGCTCGGCAGTGGCGGGCACGAGACGGCGTCGCTCTCCCTTGCCCAGCACGTCTAGCCACCAGCGCTCCTTGCCGGCCGCGTCGCGGCGGCTGAAGAAGTCGCCCATCGTGTTCGTTCCCACTTCCGAGATGCGCAGGCCGCCCAGGTAGAGCAGCGTGAGGAGCCAGCGCGCGCGGCCATGGTGTTCGCGCTCGCGCGCGCTTTCACGCGGCAGGCTTTCCACGTAGGCCTTCACCTCGTCCCAGAGCCCGCGCTCCAGGTAGCGCGTGATGCGCGGCTGGGCGCGGCGCGCGCGCTGGCGCGAGAGCGAAAGCGGATTGCCCGCGAGATAGCCCGCGCTCACGAGCCAGGAGAAGAGCGCATTGAGGATCACCATGGCCTGGCGCTGGCTAGTGGGCGAAAGCGGGCCGTAGAACGGGCGCCAGCGCGGGTCGGTGCGCGCATGCTTGCGGCCGCCTCCCGCCACCCAGCGCGCGGCCGGCTGCGGATCGGCGAGAAAGCGCTGATACGCGAGCAGGTCCTCGTGCGTGAGCGAGGAAAGCGGCTTGCCGGGTTGCACGATCGCCCAGAGCATGAGGCGCTCGGCTTCCTTGCGATAGTTCTCGAACGTGGACTTCGAATCGACGACGCGCGCGAGCCAGGCGCGCACCGCGTCGAGGTCGTTCGCGGCCGCGATCTGCATGCGCCCCGGCGCGCGGTTCGTGCCGTCGTGGCCGTCGAGGTCGGCGGGGAGTTCCAGTGCCTCGATGGGGCGTGGGGCGAGGAGGGCGGTTTGCATGGTGAAGCGTTAGCGGCTGGAAAATCGAAAGCGACGATAGGGGATGGGACTGGCTGCGAGGGCGTCGGCGTCGTTCAAACCGTTGCCACCAGAATCGACTCCCCGCTCGCCGGCCGCAGACCATCGCTACGGTCTGCGAAATAACGCGCGGTGAGATCCGCGGTCGAAACGTGACGCGCATCGCGCAGCCCCGCCTCGCGTGCGAGCGCAAGCATCTCGTCGGGGGCGAAGAAGCTCACGAACGGCGTGCCTGCCGCCCGCGCGCGTTCGTACACGGCGGCGTGCTGCGAGCGCTCGGGCTCGTCGATGAGATCGAGCGGCAAGAGAAACGTCATGGCAAGCGTGGAGCCCGGCGCGAGCTGTGCGATCTGCCGCAGGGTCGCGAGATTCGCTTCGCGCGTGAGATACATGGAGACGCCGGTGGACGCGATCACCGCAGGCGTCGAGGCATCGAACCCCGCCGCGGCGAGCCGTTCCCACCATGCCTCGCCGGCTTCGAAATCCACCGGCACGAAGCGCAGCCAGTCCTGCTCGCGATAGCCAAGCTCCTGGAGCCGCTGACGCTTCCACGCCTGCGGCCCCGGCTTGTCCACCTCGTACACGCGCAGGCGCGAGGCGATCTCGGGGCGGCGTTGCGCGAACGTGTCGAGCCCCGCGCCGAGAATCGCGTACTGCAGCGCCTGGCCTTTCGCGGTCTGTTCGGCCACGAGGTCCTCGACGAAGCGCGCCCGCCCGACGATCGAAGCACGATAACCGCGCGTGCCTTCCGGATGCATATCGGGCCGCTCGCGCCAGTCCTTCCCGGGCGCCGCGATCTGCATGCCGGTTTCGTCTTCGAGCACGTGAGGCGCATCGTCGACCTGGACGTGCAGCGCGCGCCATAGCGCAACGCGAACGGCGGTGCTGTCGGGGGCAGCGGCATGGCTGGCGTGCATGGTTCGTTCCTCGGGAGCGGGTTTCGTCGCGCGATTATCGCGCGCTTTGCTTGCCGTAAATGTCGGCGCTCACTCGCCGCAACGCCTCGATCATCACGCTCACCGCGGGCGTGAGGAGCCCGTCCGCGCGCGTGATGATGCCGAAGTCGTCCATCTGGCAATCCATCGGCACGGGCAGGATCGCGACCATGCCGTGCGCCGCGTAGTAGCGCGCCACGTCCTCGGTGAGCACGGCGATCATGTCGCTTTGCTCCAGCACGCGCGTGATGAAGAGCAGCGCGGGCGTTTCCACCACGTTCGATGGGGGCGCGAGGCTCGCGCGCTGGAACATCAGCTCGAAGCGGTGGCGCAGCACGCTGCCCACCGGCGGCACGACCCACGTGTCGCGCGCGATGTCGGCGAGCGCGATCGACCGGGTTGTTGCGTCGGCGAGCATCGGGTGCCCTGGCCGCACCACGGCGCAGACGGGTTCGCCCGCGAGCGGCTCGTAGCGCAGCTGGAGCTTGTCGTGCTCGGCGGAGAGGCGGCCCAGCACGACGTCGAGCTTGTCCTGCGCGAGATGCTCGAGCAGCACGTTGCTCGCGTCGATCTCCACGCTCACGCGCAGGTTCGCATGCGTGCGCTTGACGGCCG
>DATBXG010000345.1:0-3397 GCA_036514415.1 Paraburkholderia sp. | reverse complement strand
CCTCGCCCGCCGTGCCCTGATGTCGCAGCGCAGCACTTTCGGCTTTGTCCGATGTCTATTTGTCAGGTTCCGTGACAAGAGTCCGGGCGCAGCGCCGCCCATCGAGCATCGCTGATTCCCCCCTTTATTTCCCGCGCCCTCGCGCCGGACTGCTGTCCTGTTCTAGAGTGTTCCTTCGGCCCGCCCCCTGCGCGGGCCTGCGTCGGGCTACAGGCCCCGCCCCGCCTGGCCGCCGACGTTTGGTGTAATCTATCGATACAACCGTTTCGATAGAAATCGAGGAACCTTGAAGCCCCTACAGACTCCAAGTATTAGCACTCGGTAATTCAGAGTGCTAACATCCAGCGTGGAGTCGCTGTCCGACTTTTGCAAGATTCCTGAGGAGTTCGCTACGTGAGCAACGCAATGACCATGACCCTTCCGAGTACGCTGAGCCCTTCGTCGGCCAAGGCCGGGGGTTCACTGGCGCTCGCGAATGCTTCCCTGCTGCCCGGCCAGTTGGGCAACATCGACGCCTACATTCAGGCCGTGAACCGGATCCCGATGTTGACGCCGCAAGAGGAGCGCCAGTTCGCGACCGAGTTTCGCGAGCAAAACAATCTCGAGGGCGCACGCCGTCTGGTGTTGTCGCACCTGCGCCTCGTGGTGTCGATCGCGCGCAATTACCTCGGCTACGGCCTGCCGCACGCCGACCTGATCCAGGAAGGCAACATCGGACTGATGAAGGCCGTCAAGCGCTTCGACCCCGAGCAGAACGTGCGCCTCGTGTCGTACGCGATGCACTGGATCAAGGCTGAAATTCACGAGTACATCCTGCGCAACTGGCGCATGGTGAAGGTCGCCACGACCAAGGCGCAGCGCAAGCTGTTCTTTAACCTGCGCAGCCACAAGCAGGGCCTGCAGTCGTTCACGCCGGAGGAAATCGACGGCCTCGCGCAGGAACTGAACGTGAAGCGCGAAGAAGTCGTGGAGATGGAAACGCGCCTGTCGGGCGCCGACATCGCCCTCGAGGGCCAGACTGAAGACGGCGAGGAGTCGTTCGCCCCGATCGCCTGGCTCGCCGACTCGCACAGCGAGCCGAGCGCCGTGCTGGCCGCACGTTCACGCGACCGTCTGCAGTCCGACGGCATTGCGAGCGCGCTGGAAGCGCTCGACGCACGCAGCCGCCGCATCATCGAGGCGCGCTGGCTCAACGTCGCCGACGACGGCTCGGGCGGCTCGACGCTGCACGAACTGGCCGACGAGTTCGGCGTGTCGGCCGAGCGCATCCGCCAGATCGAGGCGAGCGCCATGAAGAAAATGCGCACCGCGCTAGCAGAATACGCATAAGCGCCGGCCCGCTGGAAGCGCCATCGAAAGCCCCGTTCCCGTAACGGGGCTTTTTCTTTTGTACCTCCCCCGCATCGTGCACACCTACGCAACGGCCTCGTTGATTCCGCCCTAAGATGACTTCGAGGTGCTGAACCCCAGGCCGTGTCGGCGGTCTGGCCTGACAACGCGCACGAGGGCAACCGTCGTCATGATCTCCGCATCCGGCCGACGCCGGCGCACACCGTCGTTGCTGCGCACGCGGATCCTCCAGTGGATGCGCGGGCCGACCTTCGCGCGCGACATCGCCCTCGTTCTCGCCATCAAGCTCGTCCTTCTGATGGCGCTCAAATACGCTTTCTTCAATCACCCGCAGGCCGACGACATGAACATGCCGCCTGCCGCCGTCGCGCAGGCCATCCTGGCCGTGCCGGCGCCTTCTGCACCCCAGCCGTCCACCGCCCGCCCGCAGGAAACGCCATCGCAACGAGGAGAGCGCCATGCCCACGATTGAAACAGTGGAACTCTCGCGTCTTCAGTTCGCCATCACCGCGCTCTACCACTTCCTGTTCGTGCCGCTCACGCTCGGCCTGTCGTGGATGCTCGTCATCATGGAGTCCGTGTACGTGATGACCGGCAAGGTGATCTACAAGGACATGACGCTCTTCTGGGGCAAGCTCTTCGCCATCAACTTCGCGATGGGCGTCACCACCGGCCTCACGATGGAGTTCCAGTTCGGTACCAACTGGTCGTACTACTCGCATTACGTCGGCGACGTTTTCGGCGTCCCGCTCGCCGTGGAAGGGCTCGCCGCGTTCTTTCTCGAATCGACCTTCGTCGGTCTCTTCTTCTTTGGCTGGAACCGGCTGTCCAAAGGCGCGCACCTGCTCACCACGTTCCTCGTCGCGCTCGGCTCGAATCTCTCGGCGCTGTGGATTCTCATCGCCAACGGCTGGATGCAGAACCCCGTGGGCGCGGCGTTCAACTATGAAACCATGCGCATGGAACTCACTGACCTGTTCCAGGTGATCTTCAATCCTGTCGCGCAGGTGAAATTCGTGCACACGGTTTCAGCCGGCTACGTCACCGCTTCGATGTTCGTGCTCGGCATTTCGTCGTGGTACCTGCTGCGCCGGCGCGACGTGGAGTTCGCGCTGCGCTCGTTCGCCATCGCCGCGGGCTTTGGCCTCGCGTCCACGCTGTGCGTGCTGATCCTCGGCGACGAATCGGGCTACACAGACGGCGTCGTACAGCAGGTGAAGCTCGCGGCCATCGAATCCGAATGGGACACCGCGCCCGCCCCCGCGCCCTTCACGCTGTTCGGCCTGCCCAACCAGAAAGAAGAGCGCACCGACTACGCGATCCGCATTCCCTGGCTGATGGGCATCATCGCCACGCGCTCGCTCGACACGCCCGTGATCGGCCTGAAAGACCTGATGGGCCGCGCCGAGGTGCGCATCCGCAACGGCATGCTCGCCTACGCCGCGCTGCAAAAAATGAAGGAAGGCACAGCCGACACCGAAACGCGCAACGTGTTCGAAGCGCACCGGGCCGACCTCGGCTACGGCCTGCTCTTGCGGCAGTTCACGCCGAACGTCATCGACGCCACCAACGAGCAGATCCGCGCCGCGTCGAGAACGTCGATCCCGCCCGTCGCCCCCTTGTTCTGGTCGTTCCGCGTGATGGTGGGTCTCGGCATCCTGTTTCTCGTGACCTTCGTGCTCGCCTTCTGGTTCTGCGCGCAGCGCTCCCTGCTCAAGGGCAGCCGCCGCTGGTTCCTCGGCTGGGCCGTGCTGGCGATCCCGCTGCCCTGGCTCGCCGCCGAATTCGGCTGGGTCGTCGCGGAGCTGGGCCGCCAGCCGTGGAGCATCGCGGAAGTGCTGCCCACACGCCTCTCGGCGTCGAGCCTCGCGCCCGGCGACGTCATGCTGAGCATCGGCGGCTTCGTGGTCTTCTACACGCTGCTTTTCATCATCGAGATCATGCTGATGTTCAAGTACGCGCGCCTCGGGCCTTCGTCGCTGCATACCGGTCGTTACTTCCACGAGCAGACGGCCACGCTGGCGACTGGCGGCAAGGTCACGTGATC
>DATBXG010000344.1:0-3926 GCA_036514415.1 Paraburkholderia sp. | reverse complement strand
CTCCGCGGTAACGGGCGGTGCGCTGTCGAGGCGGCGCAAATACAGCAGATGGCCGCCATCATCGACGATGGCGATCGTCACGTTCCATTCATTCGAGCGGGCGTGCGCGACGGCTGCGTCGGCTACCCGGATCACGTCTTCGTCGGTCAGTACTGCTCGCGTTCGCATGCGTCTCTCCGAAAAGTCAAAAACCGGGTTTGGCGAAATAGCCAACCCGGTTTCGAGAGTAACACCCAGACTTGTGCCGCGACGCGCTGATCCCGCGTATGTCGCGTATATCAGCGGCAGACGAAGAATCGTCGAAGCATGCTCAGCGCACCCAGCCCCAGAACATCAGCCACCACGCGCTGTCCACGACGGCGAGCGCGAGCGCAAAGCCCGCAAGCGCGAGCGCACGCTGCCAGAAGCGGCGGCTATAGCGCCCCGTCACGCGCCACGCGAGCCAGGCGCTCCAAAGGTTCGTGATGACGAGGATCGCAATGCGCACCTCGGCGGCCCAGTCGAGCGGCACGTGCTCGGCGCGCAGGAGCGAGAGCGTCGTGGCCGAGAGGCCGAGGAACACGCCCGCGCCGGCAAGCGGAATCAGCGACTGCGCGAAGTGATGCAGACGCCGCATCTCGAAGCGCCCGAGCACGGCCGTCGAGCCCGCGAGAATCGCGAAAAGCGCCGTGCCGTAGACGAGCCCCGTCGCGACGATGTAGCCGACGATCATCGCGCCATCGAGCCACGAAAAGACGTCGCTCTGCTCGGGGTAATGCGTCAGCAGGAACCACGGCGCGTTGGTCTCGAGCGGCCAGGTGATATCGCGGTCGATGAGCCAGCCCGCGAGCCACTGCTTGATGCCGACGAACCACGGCGAACCGGTCCAGTGGAACGCGCCGATCGCGACGCCCAGCAGGCCGTAGAGGATCAGCGCGGTGTCCCAGGGGCTCGCCTGGCTGTCGCCGAGTTCCACCACTTCTTCCGCGGGCGAGCGCCACGAGAGCGCGATGGCGTCGCGGTGGCCGCTGCAGCGTCCGCACATATGGCACTGCGCGGCGCCCTTCATGTTGCGCAGCGGCACGAGCGGCGCGCAATTCACGGGAATCACACGATGCCCGCCATGCTCGCCGTGCGTATAGGAGTTGCGCCAGGCGTCTTCGTCGACCTTGTAGCGAAACGGCGCGAGACGCGCCAGTAGCGCGAAAACCCCGTTCACGGGGCAGAGATACTTGCACCAGACGCGCTTCTCGCGCCCGTACAGAAAACCGATCACCATGGCGCCGAGCGTCGATCCGCCCAGCACCAGCAGCACCGCCTTGGGGTACTGGTAGACGCTCACCATCTGTCCGTAGATCGTGGTGAGGCCGAACGCCACGAAGGGCCAGCCGCCCCAGCGCATCCAGTGCGGAATCGCCCTGCCGCGCCCGAACCTGCTGGCGAACTCGGTGAGCGCGCCTTCGGGGCACAGCACACCGCACCACACGCGGCCGAGCATCACCATCGAAAGCAGCACGAACGGCCACCAGATGCCCCAGAACACGAACTGCGCCGCGAGCGTGAGGTTGCTCCAGAGATGCGCCGTGTCGCCGGGCAGCGGCATCGCCGCCGGCACGAGAATCAGGAACGCATAGACGGCGACCACGACCCACTGCACGGCGCGGATCACCGCGCCGTGACGTTGCATCCACTGGCCCGCCTGGGCGAGCTTGCCAGGGCGCCCCGTTGCCTGCGCCGGGCGGGCGGATGCACAACTCATGCGGCCTTCCTCTTCGCGACCGCGCCTGCGCGGCCGGTGGCGCGCCGCACGAGGAACCAGACCACGAGCCAGTACACGGCGTAGGCGATCAGGTTCATGAGCGCCGGATGCGCGCGGTAGCCCGTGAGCGTCGCGACGAGCGAGCCGAACGTGCTCGAATCGTCGAGGATCGCCGAGGAGTTCCACACCTGACCGGCGATCGTCGGCAGGATTTCCTTGTCGATCAGCTTGTCCACCCCGGTCTGGAACAGGCCCGCGCCGAGGAACAGCAGCATGATCTCCGTGATGCGGAAGAAGAGCCGCCACGAGAACACCTTGCCGCCCAGTTGCAGCAGGTAGAACGTGAGCAACGCGAGCGCAAGGCCGATCAGCACGGCGAAATACTGGCTCGCGTCCACGTGGCCCGACTGCCCGAAGCCAAGGCCGTAGAGAAAGATCACCGTCTCGCTGCCTTCACGCGCGATGGCGAGCGCGACGAGAATCGTCACGCCCCACCAGTTCGCGTCGCGCGTGCTCTGTTCCAGCGACGCTTCCATGTCGCGCTTGAGCGTGCGCCCGTGCTGCTTCATCCACAGCACCATCTGCACGATCAGCACGCACGCCACCAGCACCATGCCGGTCTGGAAATAATCCTGCGCGTCGCCCGACAGCACCTCGGTAAACCCGACCAGCGCCGCGCCGAGCGCGACGGCGGCGACCATGCCGAGCGCCACGCCGCCCCAAAGGTACGGCACGCCGCGCCGCGCATCCGCGTCGCCGTTCTTCAGCCACGCATACAGAATCCCGACGACGAGCAGCGCCTCGACGCTCTCCCGCCATACGATGAACATCACCTGACCCATTCAACACCTCCTGCTACTGGCGATACTCGCCAGCGGCCTTGCTTCGCGACGCGCATCTGGCACCGCTCATTTGGCAACGATCACGCCCTGCGCCTGCTGATGGAAATCGTCGAAAAACTTGTACTCGCCCGGATCGAGCGGCGCGATCACGACGAACGAGTCCGAGCCCGGCGCCAGCACCTTCTCCTTGCGCAACTGAACGCTCTCGAACTCCGCCGCGCCCTTGCCCGTGTTGCGCACCTCGATCTTGATGCGCTTGCCCGCCGGCACTTCGATGCGCGCGGGATTGAGCTTGCCGTCGGTCATTTCGAGCTTGAACGTGGGCAGATCTTCGGCGTGCGCCGTCGTCGCCACGCCCGCCAGCGACACCGCAAAAGACGCGCTGAGCGCGAGCGCCGCAAACTTCCGCATTCCAGTCATTGGTTTTACCTGCTCCTTGCTGCTATTCATGCGGCGGCGCTGCACGAGATGCGCGCCGCCGCCCGGGCTGCCTTGCGACGACTTAGTAACCGCCCTTCTTGCCGATACCCGCGAACGGGAAATCGTATTCCAGCGTGATCGGCTTGAACCACGGACCCACGCCCGTTTCCTTGTCGACGTGACGGCCGAACGCCATGTGGCCCGTCTGCATCGGCGCTTCCACGATCAGCTTGAGGTGGTACTTGCCGGGACCGGCCAGCTTCACGTTGTCGCCGTAGTGCGGGCCGTCGTTCGCGACCATCGGCATCAGGTCGCCCTTTTGCACATAGCTCGAACCCGGCTTCGTGAGTTCGTAGTGAACCTGCAGATACGGCATCCAGTCGCCTTCAGCGAAGCCGGTCGGGTTGTTCTTGACCGCGTGGATGTCCGATTCGAGGTGAACATCGGAGTCCGATGCCTTGCGCATCATGCCTTCCGGCTCCATCGTGATCGGCTGCAGATAGACCGCGCCGATTTCCATGCCGCCCTGGATGGCTTGCTTGCCGATCGGGTATTCAGCCGCATTGGCTGCAAATGCCGCCGTGGCGGCCGCGATGACGGCAGTGCCGCGCAAGAGAGAGTGAATCCGCATCGAAACTCCTGGTTTTTATATGAGGGTTACATCCCACTGAGCCTGCCGCATGCACATAAAAAAGTTAATGCGAACAATTCTCAATAATGGCGAAGTTTAACACTGATGCAGATGAGGGACAAATTCCGCGCCACGAAAAGCCTCAGCGGAACAGGGTTTTAGCAGCGCTTTGTTAACACAGGCTTAGGACGCCCTGCCGCACGGTTGCGGGCCGCGAGTGCTCGAGGGTCGATCGGAGGAATGCCGGGATCGGGGCAGGCGCAGAGCGACGTGCATGCCGCCCTGCCTGCCCGAA
>DATBXG010000343.1:0-9397 GCA_036514415.1 Paraburkholderia sp. | reverse complement strand
CTCCGCAAAGCTGCGCAGCTTGCGGCTATGCAGCTTGTGCAAGCCGTTCGTCCGCAGAATCTCCATCGCCTTCACGCCGATCTGCAAATGCTGATCGACCTGCGCGCGATAGAACGAATCGGCCATGCCCGGCAGTTTGAGCTCGCCGTGCAGCGGCTTGTCCGACACGCACAGCAAGGTGCCGTACGGCACGCGGAAACGGAATCCGTTCGCGGCGATGGTCGCGCTTTCCATGTCGAGCGCGATTGCACGGCTTTGCGAAAGGCGCTGCACCGGCTCGCGATGATCGCGCAGCTCCCAGTTGCGGTTGTCGACGCTCGCCACGGTGCCCGTACGCATCACGCGCTTGAGTTCCACGCCGTCGAGCTTCGTGACTTCCGCCACCGCGCGTTCGAGCGCGAGCTGCACTTCCGCGAGCGCGGGAATCGGCACCCACAGCGGCAGATCGGCGTCGAGCACGTGATCCTCGCGCACATAGCCGTGCGCGAGCACGTAGTCGCCCAGGCGCTGCGTGTTGCGCAAGCCCGCGCAGTGGCCGAGCATGATCCACGCATGCGGACGCAGCACGGCGATGTGATCGGTGATCGTCTTCGCGTTCGATGGCCCCACGCCGATGTTGATCATCGTGATGCCGCTGCCGTCGGCGCGCTTGAGGTGGTACGCCGGCATCTGGGGCAGGCGCGCCGGCGACGTGCCCTCGTCGTCCTGCTCGCCGAGGTTCGCGTTATAGGTGACCACGTCGCCGGGCTCGACGAACGACGTGTATTCGCTGCGGTAATTGCGCAGGTCGGCGTCGTCGGTGTGCGCCATCATCGCGCGGCCGAGCTTCACGAACTCGTCGATATAGAACTGATAGTTCGTGTAGAGCACGTAGTTCTGCACGTGCGTAGGCGACGTGGCCGTGTAGTGCTTGAGCCGATGCAGCGAAAAGTCCACGCGCGGCGCGGTGAAAAGCGCAAGCGGGTGCGGCTCGCCCGGGTCCGGTTCATACGTCCCGTTGACGATGCGGTCGTCGAGCTGCGCCAGATCGGGCGTGTCGAACACGTCGCGCATGGCGAAGAGGCGCTCGCGGTCGAGATCGCCTTCGAGGTGGATGCCCTCGGCGAACGCGAAGTGCACGGGTATCGGCTGATCCGAAACGCCCACCTGGATGCCCACATGATGGTTCTTCGCGAGCAGGCGCAACTGCTCGCGATAGTAATTGCCGAAAAGATCGGGCCGCGTGACGGTGGTCTCGAACACGCCGGGGCCGGCCACGAAGCCGTACGAGCGGCGCGAGTCGATATGCGTGTTGACGTTGGTGCGGATGCGCACGAACGGGTAGCACGCGCGCACGCGCCGGTCGAACGCCTCGCCGCGGCGATAGCGCGCAAACGCGTCGCGCAGGAAAGACGTGTTCGCTTCGTAGATGCTCGAGAGCCGCGCCACGGCGTCGGCTGCGTCTTCGAAAAACTCGTCCGGGAAGTCGTGCGCCGGCGTCATGAGGGGCCTGAGGTAGCTATCGTTGTTCATCTGCGTTCGCCTCTCCGTGTGATGGAACCACATTACCACGGAAGGTGCGACTTTCAGACGACGGCCCCCGCCGCGCCCAGGGCTTTTGCGCCCCCCGCCGCGGGCGGCCTGCGGGCGCCGCGAGCCTCCCGCCAGGCGCGGGCCGCAGCGATTGTGCGACATGGGGCGCAGCGGCCGGATTTGCTAGAATTGCAGCATCCCAGCCTTGCATGTGGCCGGAGTCGCGGCTAAGTCCCCAACTCTGGTCGACAGGAGAATCAAAATGAAGTCGCACCTTCTTGCCGCCGTCGCGCTGACGCTCGCTTTCAGCGGGGTCGCCATGGCCGCGCCAGCCGACGACGCAAAGACCGCCGTCGAGGCACAATCCGCGCAGTCCGAGAACGAGCGCGCGGGCCTGCCCGATCTGGCTGCGATCAACAACAAGCCGGCCGCGCGCGTCACCTCGAAGGTCAACATCAACGACGTGCCGCGCGTGCCCAGCTATCACGAAGTGAGCCCGAACGGCACGGAAATTACCGAATACCGCGACAAGGGCAAGCCCGTCGAAATCAACGTGCATTCGAACTTCGGCACGCGCTACACCATGAGCGCGAACCCCGACACCTCGCCGCAAGTGCGCAACAACGGCCAGGCCAGCACGCGCCTGCCGTCGATCAACCTGCATTACTGAGTCATTTGACCGCGCGCACGCCTTTTCAGGGCATGCGCGCGGCGATGCCATGTGCGTCGCCCAGAAGCCGGGCCACTGCCATCGCGCCTGAGCCGGCCACGCTCGCGAGCCCCCGGGCAGCACGACGCAGCGTTCGCCGACCGACTATTACAAATCAACCGACCTTCTTGCATGGCCGTCTTCACCGCTGTCACCGACAATCAGCTTGCCCAATGGCTGCGCGACTACGAACTCGGCGATGTCGTCGAATTCCGCGGCATCCAGTCAGGCATTGAAAACAGCAACTTCTTCCTGACGACGACGCGCGGCGAATACGTCCTGACGATCTTCGAAAAGCTGACGGCCGAACAACTGCCGTTCTACCTCGACCTGATGCGGCACCTCGCCTCGCATCGCGTCCCGGTTCCCGACCCCATGCCGCGCAAGGACGGGGCGCTCTTCGGCCTGCTCCAGGGCAAGCCTGCGGCGATCGTCTCGAAGCTGGAAGGCGCGCCCGAACTCGCGCCCGGCGTGGAGCACTGCGCGGAGGTGGGCCAGATGCTCGCGCGCATGCACCTCGCGGGCCGCGATTTCCACGGCGACCAGCCGAATCTGCGCAGCCTGTCGTGGTGGGAAGAAACTGTGCCGACGGTGCTGCCGTTCCTCGACGAGGCACAGGGCTCGCTGCTCGCGAGCGAACTCGACCACCAGCGCGCGTTCTTCGCCTCGGCCGATTACGCGGCGCTGCCGGGCGGCGCGTGCCATTGCGACCTGTTCCGCGACAACGCGATGTTCGCGCACTCACACCCGGCGCCCGGCCACGAAGTGCGGCTGGGTGGCTTTTTCGACTTCTATTTCGCCGGCTGCGACAAGTGGCTCTTCGACGTGGCCGTGACCGTGAACGACTGGTGCGTCGACCTCCCCACGGGCAAGCTCGACACGGCGCGCGCCGACGCGCTGCTGCGCGCCTACCAGACCGTGCGCCCGTTCACGCCGGAGGAAACGCGGCACTGGATGGACATGCTGCGTGCAGGTGCGTATCGCTTCTGGGTCTCGCGCCTGTATGATTTCCACCTGCCGCGCTCGGCCGAACTGCTCAAGCCGCACGACCCCGGCCACTTCGAGCGCATCCTGCGCGAGCGCCTCGCCAGCAGTGCCTCGGGCTCCCAACACGCCTTGCCCCATCGCCCATGCAATTAATTGAAGTCCCCGCGAAGGCGGGCTACGTCTGGTTCCGCCAGGGCATCTGGCTGTTCCGCCGCAATCCGCTCGCGTTTCTCACGCTGTTTTTCGCCTATTTGCTGGCGATGACGCTGGTCTCCGCGATTCCCGTAATCGGCGGCGTGCTGCCGTTGTTGTTCGTACCCGGCGTGGCCGTCGGCTTCATGGCGGCATGCCGCGACACGATCGCGGGCAAGCCGGTGTTCCCGACCATCCTGATCGACGGCTTTCGCTCATACGGCAGTACGGTGGCGAAGCAGCTCCTGGTGCTCGGCGGGATTTACGTCGTGGCGATGTTGCTGGTGCTCGCCGCGTCGGCGTTCGTGGACGGCGGCGCGCTGCTGCGCCTGATGACGATCGGCGGCGCGCTGGACGCGGAGTCGCTCGAAAACAGCGACGTGCCGCTCGCGGTGCTCGCCTCGCTGCTTTGCTACGTGCCGGTGTCGATGCTGTTCTGGTTCGCGCCCGTGCTCACGGCGTGGCACGACGTGCCGCCGGTGAAGGCCATGTTCTTCAGCATCGTGAGTTGCTGGCGCAACAAGGGCGCGTTCATGGTGTTCGGCGCGCTGTGGTTCGCGGTCTCGACGGTCGTCTCGATCGGCTTGTCGGCGCTCCTGCGCGCGCTCGGCGCCGGCGACTTCACCGTGGCGATCCTGATGCCCGCGCTCATCATCGTGACGACGATGCTCTACTGCTCGTTTTACGCGACCTATCGCGGCTGCTTCGGTGTGCAGGAAAAGCAGCCCGCCGAAATGCCGGGTTCGGGCCGCTGAGCGGCGCGCTCACCCCGGCGGCGCGTCAAAGTTAGCGCAAAAGTAAACGCGGAGACGGCGCCCCAGGCGCCGTCCTCATCTTGCGCGCCATCGGGGCGCGGCATTCCTGCTTAGCCGTAGTGGTTCATCCACGACGGATGACGCGTGGTCTTCTCGCGATCGAGCTTGCGCATGCGGAACTCGAGGTCGTAAATGTCGACGGATTGAGCCAGATACGCTTCCTCGCGCTGCTGGCGGCGAGCTTCGGCGGTTTCGGTCAGGAACAGGAATAGACGGCTGAGCAGGTACATGATTTGGACCCTCGTGGCGGACACATGCCCGCGAATCGAATGAGGTCATTATAGGGTAAACCCTATTAAGGGTAAACCCCCAATCTCACCCGCGAGCGCTCTTACCCCGCGTGCTGCGTCAATTCGTCATCGTAGGACTCGTCGATGGCCTCGCGGCGATGCGACTCGAAAAAGTCCCAGATCAGCGCGCTCGCGTCCGGACCTGTCGACGAGTGGAACGGCACGACGTCGTCGCCGCCGCTCCAGGCGTGGTCGAGGTCCGCTACGCGGCACAGCCGCACGACGCTCGAGCCGTCGAGCTCGTAATCCTGCTCGCGATAGCCGTCCTTGAAGGCCTCGTGCGACACGACGCCTTGCCGCACGCCGCGCGCATCCGCGAGGCCGTTCAGGCGCAGCAGCTGGACGGCGAGTTGTTCCGCGTTCACGGGAGCGACCACGGCATCGGCCTCGCCCTGAACGACGATCGCGGGCATGCCCGGGTGTATGCACTCGCCCAGTTCACCATCGACGAGCGTCACCGGATCGCGGTGCACGCCGCGCCGCATGACGTCGAGCGCCGAGACGCCAGAGCGCGCCTCTCCAAAAGCGGGGCCGGAATGCAGCGCGACGGCCGCGAAGCGGCTGGGCGAGCGCACCGCCAGCAGCATCGCGAGCCCCGCTCCCGCCGACAAGCCCGCCAGATAGACGCGCGAGCGGTCGAAGCCGTGCGCCTCGACGAGCGTGTCAACCAGCGAAACGATGGCTGCCGCCTCGCCGCCGCCCGCCGCGTCGCGCGAGTCGTACCAGTGCCAGCACTGGTGCGGGTGCGCGCGCTCCGTCTGCTCGGGATACACCACCGCGAAACCGTGGTGGTCCGCGAGCAGATTCATGCGCGTGCCCTCTGCGAACGAATCCATCGACTGCTTGCAGCCGTGCAGCATCACCACGAGCGGCATGTCCGCCGTGGACCGCCCCGGCGGCAGATAGAGCCCGTAAGGAAGCGTGCGCCCGGCATGCTGGGCGTTGGCCGGCACGATATGCTCCGCGCGACGCCATTCGCCTGCGGCCCAGGCGGACGCGCGCGGGCCCACGCGCGACTCGCGCAGCGGCGCGCCGCTGCGCGCTTGCGCGGCCGGGGCTGGCGTGAACTGCTGTGCCGCCTGCTCGGCCGCGGCCTGGGCGGCTCGCCAGATGGCCTGCGGCTGGGGCGCCTGTGCCGCCCCCGCGCCCTTCAGGGCGTCGCGGGCAGCCCGGGTCTGGATGGCGAGCAGACGTCGCATGCCACCTGCCCATAGCTTCGTCAGATTTTTCGTCATCGATGCCTCGTAAAAGGGTCTGACACATCGTGGCGTTTTGCCGCGATCCGTCGTTGTGCAACGCACAATAACACCAAATGAACGAGGCTGCAGATCGAACCAGTTCGATGCCGGCCTGGGTATGCACGATGCGCCACGCTTTCATTACCGCGACACAGCTATACTGAATGCATGTCTGACGCGCATGTCGGCCGGCCAGCTGGCTCGCGCGTTAAGCAGCTGTTAAGTACCTGCTAGCAGTAGCTGCAGTTCCTGGATCCTCTTTCGCACAGCCGGCGGCGCGGACTCATGCCAGATTTGCCCATCCACCTTTGGTACTCGATTACCAACCTCGGCGGCGCAGGCCTCACCCTGCCGCTCGCGCTGGCGATCGCGCTGTGGCTCGTGGTCGGCTATCCGTGGCGTATGGCGGCGAGCTGGGTGTTGCTGCTCGGCGTGGCAATCGGGCTGGTGACGCTGACCAAGATTGCCTTCCTCGGCTGGGGCGTGGGTGTGCGCGAGCTCGACTTCACGGGCATCAGCGGTCACGCCATGCTCTCCACGGCGGTCTATCCGATCGCGTTTTTCCTCGTGCTGCAAGGGGCCCCGTCCCTCCTGCGGGCCGCAGGCGTGGCCAGCGGACTGGCAGTGGGGCTCGCGGTCGCGCTCTCGCGTGTGGTGCTCGACGCGCACTCGCCTTCCGAGGCGATCACGGGCTGTGTCGTCGGCGCGCTCACGGCGCTCGTGTTCGCGCGCTACTGGTGGCTGGCGCAGGCCCGGCGGATTTCGGCGGCGGTCGTCGCGCTGAGCCTCGCGGCGCTGACTGTCGCATTGCACAACGTGCATGTGCCCACGCATCGCTGGGTCACGAACATCGCGTTGACCGTTTCGGGTCACGACCGGCCCTATGTGCGCGCCAGGTGGAAAGCCGGCCGCCCCAACCGCGCCCCGGTCGCGCCTGTTTCGCAAACCCGCAACGGTCTCACGCCGCCGCCCCCGCAGCGCCACGCCTGAGGGCGCATGGCCGGCCGCGCATGGCCGGCCGCGCCTGGCCAGCCTCATCTGGCCACGATCAGCCAGTCATGCCTCGGCCGGTTGGCCTTCAGCCGGCCACACCTCAGCCGGCCACACCTCAGCCGGCCACCCCTCAGCCGGGCGCCCCTCAGCCGGGCGCACCTCAGCCGGCCGCCCCCAATAACACGCTCGAAGCCTTGAACACGGCCGTCGCCGCTTCTCCGGGGGCGAGTCCGAGCGCGTCCACGCTCGCTTCAGTGACGATGGCCGCAACCACGGTGCCGCCCGGCAGGGCGAGTGTGACCTCGGCATTCACGGCGCCCCGCCGCACGACCTCGACCGTCCCGCTCAACCGGTTTCGCGCCGAAAGCCGCGCCGCCTCCGCTGCGCTCGAGACCAGCACGATGGAAGTCGCTTTCACGAGCGCGACCACTGGCGCGCCTGCGGCAAGCCCGAGCGCTTCCGCGCTCTCGCGCGTTACCGTGGCGACGAGCGCCTCGCCGCCCGGCAGCTCGATCGACACCTCGTCGTTCACCGCGCCCCGAACGATGCCCGCGACGGTGCCAAAGAGCTGATTGCGCGCGCTCGTACGCATGGCGAAGCGGCCGAGCACGGCCAGATCGCGCTGGAAGCCCTCGGCGGGCTCGCCTTCGGCACCGCTCGCATCGGCCTCGAGCACTCGCGCCGCACGCTCGAGAAAGCGCTGGTGCTCATGCTCGATGGCGCGAAACGTCTGGACGAGACGCAGCGCACGCGGCGTGAGCGACGTTCCGCCGCCGCCCTTCCCGCCCGCCGCGCGCACCACGAGCGCTTCGCCCGCGAGGTTGTTCATGGCGTCGACGGCGTCCCAGGCGCCCTTGTAGCTCATGCCAACCGCTTTCGCGGCGCCGGTGATCGATCCGGTTGTGTGAATGGCTTCGAGCAGCGCGATGCGTGCGGCGCCGCCGAGCATCTGCTGCCCGGACTGAAACCAGACCGAGCCGCCGAGCCCCAGTCCCGGCGCAGCGGGCGACGAAGCGGAACCGGCGTCGGCGCGGCCGGATCCGGTCGGCGGGGAATTCGAGTCTGCGGGAGTCATCATGCGCGGGGCGAGAAAAAACGAGACGAAATAAGACCAGAGTCCATGAACCCGCCGCGATTATAAAGACGCGCCTCGAGCGCCGCGCGGCACCTTCGGCTCGCCCAGCTCGCGCAGCAGGCGCTCGCCTTCCCTGGCGGTGTAGCGCTTGACGGCTTCGCACCAGCCGCGTGCGAAGCCTAGCTGATAAGGCTCGGCCTCCATGGCTTCAAGATAGCGCAGGGCCACTGCGGCGTCGTTGCCGTCGCCGAGCACGCCCTGCAGCCGCGCGAGCGTGCGCGCCACGTCCACGCGTGTGCGGCGCGACGTGAGCGTGGCGAAGAACTCGAGCGTGTAGCGCAGGTACTTCGCGTTGATGCGCGCGCGATGACGGCTCGCCTCGTCGATGGTCGTGAGCTTTTCCGTGCTCACGAGTTGCTCGTAGTAGCGCCTCACGCGCCGCTTCGCGTGGCGGCGCAGCGAGCGCCCGGCGTCGCCCGTATCGTGCGCGCGGCGCGCCAGCGCATCGAGCCACTGGAGCCACGCCAGCGCGGCGAGCGCGTAGCGCTGCGAACCCAGCGCCTCGCGCAGCCGCGCCCGGGCGGCTAGCCGCTGCACATTCGCTTCGTCGCGGATCGCGTTCCAGCGCCCCGGTTCGACATCGGCGGCGGCGAGCGCTGGCAGCGTCGAATCGACGAACACGTCGCGGTCGCGCGCATCGCCGAGCAGGCCGCCGAGCCATTTGAGTTCCGGCTCAATGCGCTTTTCCCAGGTCTCGTCGCACCAGCGCGAGAAGATGCGCATCGCGGTGCGCAGCCGCCGTTGCGCTACGCGCATCTGGTGGATGAATTCGCCGTTTGTGCTGTCGCGCACGCCGGCGTCGTTGCCGAACCACTGCGCGCTGACATTGCGCCCGATCACAACAAGCGCGGCATCGGCAGTCGCCGCCCCGGCAAGATCCACGGCTTCGGCCTTGATGGCTTCGGCGTCGCCGGTCACGCTGCCCGCGGTGGCGCGTTCGAGCGCGTCGCTCAGGCGCACGAACGCGGGCAACGCGCCGACCAGGTCGCGGGCGCAGGCAAAAAGCGCATCGACGACGGGCCGCTCGTCTTCGCCTTCTGGCCACGGCGCGCTCACGCGTAATTCGTGCAGATCAGGCAGAGGCGCGGCCGTTCCGGGCTCCGGGTCGTGCGCCTCCTTCGGCGGGATAAGCGGCTCGTACAGGTCCTCGTCGAAGGTGAGCAGCACGTCGACGCCGTCGCGCGGCCACTGCCAGCGGCTGCGCGTGGCCACGAGCGTGACCGACGGCGTGAGATCGTCCGCGGCGCCGAGCGCCTCCCGAAACCGCTCGGGCGCGGCGTCGAAGAGGGCATGGGCGATGCCGCTCGCACCGAGCGGCGCCACGAAGATCGGCCCAACCGCCGTGACCCCCGGCGTATGTACGCGCCGGCTCGACACGAAGACGCGCTGCGTGTCGCCGTGCGACTCGACGGCCACCCGCCAGCCCAGGCGCGCCAGCGCCCCGCCGCGGTCAAAAGCGACCGTCGTCACGCGCTCGCGCGCATCGGGCAGCGTCACGAGCGACGGCAACGCCGCGCACAGGCTGG
>DATBXG010000342.1:0-2718 GCA_036514415.1 Paraburkholderia sp. | reverse complement strand
GCCGCGTGCATGCGCGCGCCCGACACCGCCTCGTACACGTCCATCAAATCTTCACGCTCACGGAACGCGTAGAGGAACACCGCCATTGCCCCGACGTCGAGCCCGTGCGAGCCGATCCACATGAGGTGGTTCAGCACGCGCGTGACTTCGTCGAACAGCACGCGGATGTACTTCGCACGGATCGGCACCTCGATGCCGAGCAGCTTTTCGATGGCGAGCACATAGCCGTGCTCGTTGACCATCATCGACACGTAGTCGAGACGGTCCATGTACGGCACCGACTGGATGAACGTCTTGCTCTCGGCGAGCTTTTCCGTCGCGCGATGCAGCAGGCCGATGTGCGGATCGGCGCGCTGGATCACTTCGCCGTCGAGCTCGAGCACGAGGCGCAGCACACCGTGCGCTGCCGGGTGCTGCGGGCCGAAGTTGAGCGTGTAGTTCTTGATCTCTGACATGCGACCCTCTTAGTGTTTCTTCAGACCGCCGTAGCGATCCTCGCGGATCACACGCGGCGTGATCTCGCGCGGCTCGATCGTGACCGGCTGGTAGACCACGCGCTTCTGCTCCGGGTCGTAACGCATTTCGACGTAGCCGGAGACCGGGAAGTCCTTGCGGAACGGGTGGCCGATAAAGCCGTAGTCAGTCAGGATGCGGCGCAGGTCGGGGTGGCCTTCGAAGACGATGCCGTACAGGTCGAACGCTTCGCGCTCGTACCAGTTGGCCGAATTCCAGATCTCGACGAGCGAGGGCACGATGGGCACGGCGTCGTCCGGCGCGAATACGCGCAGACGCACACGCCAGTTGTTCGCGAGGGAGAGCAGATGCGACACTGCGGCGAAGCGCGGGCCTTCCCAGACGCCGTCACCATAGGTCTGATAGTCGACGCCGCACAGGTCGATCAGTTGCTCGAAGCGCAGCGAGGGGTTGTCGCGCAGCTCCTTGGCCACGGCGAGGGACTCACTCGCCTTGACGACCAGCGTCAGCTCGCCGAGGGCCTCGGTGAGGCTGACGATGCGCGCGCCAAGGGCCGCTTCGAGGTTCGCTTTCAGGGTCTCGAGTTTGCTTGCCATATTGTGGGGAGGCCGCGGCCTTTATTGACGGGCGATGGTGCTGGTGCGGCGAATCTTCGCCTGCAACTGGATCACCCCGTAGACCAGGGCTTCCGCTGTCGGCGGGCATCCCGGCACATAGACGTCGACCGGCACGATGCGATCGCAACCGCGCACGACCGAATACGAATAGTGGTAGTAGCCGCCGCCGTTGGCGCACGACCCCATCGAAATGACCCAGCGCGGCTCGGCCATCTGGTCATAGACCTTGCGCAGCGCCGGTGCCATCTTGTTGCAGAGCGTGCCAGCGACGATCATGACGTCCGACTGACGCGGGCTCGGACGGAACACCACGCCGAAACGGTCGAGGTCATAGCGGGCCGCACCCGCGTGCATCATCTCGACCGCGCAACACGCAAGACCGAACGTCATCGGCCACAGCGAGCCGGTGCGCGTCCAGTTGATCAGCTTGTCAGCCGTGGTGGTGACAAACCCTTCCTTCAAGACCCCTTCGATACTCATGTGCTTTCCACTCCAGACGGACAGCCCACAGTTTCCCCGCAGTGCCGCCCATGCTATCCGGCGATTAACCCATTATTCCCAGTCGAGACCACCCTTCTTCCAGATGTAGGCAAAGCCCAGCAGGAATTCGAGCAGAAACAGCATCATCGACAGGAAGCCCGGCCAGCCGATGTCGCGCAGGGCCACGCCCCACGGAAACAGGAACGCCGTTTCGAGGTCGAAGATGATGAAAAGGATGGCGACCAGGTAGTAGCGTACGTCGAACTTCATGCGCGCGTCTTCGAACGCTTCGAAGCCGCACTCGTACGGCGAATTTTTTTCGCTGTCTGGCCGGTTGGGACCGAGGACCTTGCCGACTGTCACTAGCGCTATGCCCAGACCAACACCTACGAGGAGGAACAGAAGGACGGGGAAATAGGCAGCGAGGTTCAAGGCTATCCTCTATATCGGTTAGTTCTGAGGCTCCGCTGGAACTTGCATCGCTCCGCGGGAATCACTTCACGTACTTCGCGCTGCGAACAGAAGACGAACACGACGTAAGAAGCAAAAATGCCAGCCGAAGCTGAAGCAAGCGGCTGGCATTTTTTAGATAACATTGGTGCCGACGGCGAGACTCGAACTCGCACAGCTTTCGCCACTACCCCCTCAAGATAGCGTGTCTACCAATTTCACCACGTCGGCACTACATGCAATCCGGGACAACAATTATTGCAACCCGCGAATCGCTTCAAGACTTAAATTCTAACTTGTTTCCGTTCTTTGTTCAACGCACAAAACAAGTTTTTCAAAATTATTTCGGAACGTTGCTGCTCGGTTGCGAGGCTGCTGCGGCCGGCGAAGCCGCCGCCGGAGCGGACGCGCCAGGAGCAGATGCAACCGGTGCCGAAGCCACGACCGGGGCTGGAACCGAAGCGCCAAGCACGCCCGCCGAAGGCTTCGCATGATACGACCCCAGGTAGGTTAACGCAAGGGTCGAGCAGAAAAACACCGTTGCGAGAACCGCGGTGGTACGCGAGAGGAAGTTCGCCGAACCGCTTGCGCCGAACAGGCTGCCCGATGCGCCGCTGCCGAAAGCAGCGCCCATGTCCGCACCTTTGCCGTGCTGCAGCAAGACGAGGCCGATCACCCCGAGCGCCGACAGAAGCTG
>DATBXG010000341.1:0-7368 GCA_036514415.1 Paraburkholderia sp. | reverse complement strand
TGTCCTTGCGCCCCGCGAGATACGACGCAAACCCCTGCGCCAGTGCATTTGGCTCGCCGCCGCGCACGAGTTTGAGCACCTGAGATTCGTAAGGATTGCTGGACAACGGCCGTAGCACCACGCGCCCGCCACCGGTAGCCCCAAGCGCGGCGGGGATGAGCGCCACGCCCATGCCGAACTCCACCATCGTCACGACGGTCTGCCAGAGCCGCGCCTCGTGACGGATGTACGGGCTGAAACCGGCCTCCACGCAGGTCGCGATGATCTGGTCGTGATAGTGCGGCGACACCGAGCGCGGGAACAGGATGAACGGCTCGCGTGCGAGCGCCGCGAGATCGATGCGCCGCTTGCGCGCAAACCGATGCCCTTCCGGCAGACAGCAGAGGAATGGCTCGGAAAACAGCACCTCCGACTGCACCTCGGCCGGAAAGCGCCCCCAATGCGCAAAACCGAGATCGATCTGCAGACGCTGCAGTGCCTGCACCTGTTCCGCCGTGTTCATCTCGCGCAGCACCACCTCCACGGCCGGATGATCGGCCTCGAAACGGCGCACCGCCTCGGGCAGCCCGCGATAAAGCATCGAATTCACGAAGCCGATGCGCAGCCGCCCCGCGAACCCATGCGCGGAACGCGCCGCGATGCGCCGCACCTCGTCGGCCTGTTCGAGCAGCCGCCGCGCCTCTTCAAGCAGCACATTGCCCGCATTGGTCAGCGCGACGGCCTTGTTCGTGCGTTCGAGCAGTTGCACGCCTAGCTGCTCCTCGAACTTGCGGATGTCGAAGCTCAGCGCCGGCTGCGAGATGAAAAGCCGGCGCGCCGCACGGCCGAAGTGGAGTTCTTCGGCTACGGCCACGAAATAGCGCAGTTGCTTGAGTTCCATGGCGGGTCTCGCGAGACTGTCGATAGATGGTGCTTATCGTACATGACAGTAGTTGTATTGGACCATTATCGAAGCCATGCCTAATCTACGGCGAATCGCGCCGCTGCCTGCTCCGACAGGCACAGGCATCCGGAAAAGCTATCGAGACTGGAGACACCACAGATGAGCGATCGCCCCGCCTTCGCCGACCAGGTTAGCGGCTCGGCCAACATTCCCGACAGCCGCGGCATCAACTTCTACACAAGCGACCCCGGCTTCGCCCCCCTATTGCGTAGTTATCTCGGTGAAGCGGCATTCCACACGATCGAGGCGCAGCTCGTCTCGCTCGGCCAGCGCGCCTCCGACGAACTCGATGCGCTCGCACTCGTCGCCGACAAGCATCCGCCCACGCTCGAGCAGCGCTCGCGCCGTGGCGAAGCGATCCAGCGCGTCGACAAGCATCCCGACTACGTGGCGCTCGAACGCGTCGCCTATGCGGAGCTCGGGCTCGCGGCCATGAGCCATCGCGAGAACGCACCCACGCCGCTCGTCAAGTACGCGCTCACTTACCTGTTCGTGCAGGCCGAGTTCGGCCTGTGCTGCCCCGTGAGCATGACCGACTCGCTCACGCGCACGCTGCGCCGTTTCGGCTCGCCCGAACTCATCGCGCGCTATTTGCCCATGCTCGCCTCACAGGACTTCGACACGCTCTACCAGGGTGCGATGTTCATGACGGAGCAGGCGGCCGGCTCGGACGTGGCGCGCATCGCCACGCGGGCCGCGCGCGAGCGCACTGCAACTGGTGAAGACGTGTGGCGCCTGTACGGCGACAAGTGGTTCTGCTCGAACGCCGACGCCGATCTAGCCATGGTGCTCGCCCGCGCCGACGACGCGCCTCCCGGCATCAAGGGCCTCGCCCTCTTCCTCCTGCCGAAGACCCTCCCCGACGGCACGCGCAACGCGTATCACATCGTGCGTCTCAAGGACAAGCTCGGCAGCCGCTCGATGGCAAGCGGCGAGATCGTGCTGGAAGGCGCACAGGCCCACCTGATCGGCGAGGTGGGCCGGGGCTTTCATCAGATGGCCGACATGATCAACATGTCGCGCCTCTCGAACGGCGTGCGTGCGGCAGGCCTCATGCGCCGCGCCGTGACCGAGGCACTGCACGTGGCGCGCAACCGCGAGGCGTTCGGCCGCAAGCTCATCGAAATGCCGCTCATGCAGCGCCAGTTGCTCAAGATGATGCTGCCCGCCGAGCAGGCGCGCTCCATGTTCATGCGCATCGCCACGCTGCTCTCGCGCGCCGACCACGGCGACGAACTCGCGGCGAAATGCGTGCGCATCCTCACGCCGCTCATCAAGTTTCGCGCCTGCCGCGACGCGCGCCGCGTGACCGGCGACGCCATGGAAGTGCGCGGCGGCGTGGGCTATATCGAGGAATGGAGCGACCCGCGCCTCGTGCGCGATGCGCATCTCGGCTCGATCTGGGAAGGCACCAGCAACATCGTCGCGCTCGACGTGGCGCGCGCGGCGAAGCGCAAAGGCGCGCTCGATGCGCTCACTCAGTACGTGCATGCGGAGCTTGCCGGAAGCGGCCTGCCGGAAGCGAGTGCAACGCTCCTGCGCGACGTGTTCGCTCGCGCAGGCAGCGCGCTCATGAGCGTGGCCGAATGCGGCCGCGACGAATCGGTGCGCCAGGCGGCGAGCGCGCTCTACCACGCCACCACGGCCGCCTTCATGGCCTGCGAAGCCGCCCAGGTTTCGCACCACGCCGCCGATTACCGCCGCCTCGCGCTCGCGCATCTGCTCGTGCGCCACAAGTTGCTGCCGCACGATCCGCTCGCGCTCGACGAGCGCGACGAAAACGCGGCAACGTTGCGGGCGCTTGCCAACGAGCAGCCGCTTGCGCTCGCCGACGCCATGCAACTGATGCCCGCACAGTGAGGCCACGCACGATGAACACCATGAAGGATGCCGAATCGATCGCGGTGAGCGGCGCGCTGCACGGACTGCGCGTGATCGACCTGAGCCGCGTGCTCGGCGGCCCGTACTGCACTCAGGCGCTGGCCGACCACGGCGCCGAAGTCATCAAGCTCGAACCACCCGATGGCGACGAAACGCGCGGCTGGGGGCCGCCGTTCGTCGGCGATACCGCCTCGTATTACGTGGGCGTGAACCGCAACAAGCACGGCATTGCTGTCGATCTCTCGCGCGAGGAAGGCCGCGCGATCCTCTGGCAGCTGCTCGAAGGCGCTGACGTGCTGGTCGAGAACTTCAAGCCCGGCACGCTCGCACGCTGGGGCATGGATTACGAGCGTGACCTGCGCCCGCGCTTCCCGCGTCTCGTTCATTGCGCGATTTCGGGCTTCGGCCCAGACGGCCCGCTCGGCGGCCTGCCCGGCTACGACGCCGTGATTCAGGCCATGGCTGGCCTCATGAGCGTGAATGGCGAGCATGACGGCCCGGCGCTGCGCATCGGACTGCCCATCGTCGACATGGTCACGGGCCTCAACGCGCTCGCCGGCATTCTGCTCGCGCTGATTGAGCGCGAACGGAGCGGCCTCGGGCAGTCGGTGGACATCGCGCTCTACGATTGCGGCGTGTCGCTGCTGCATCCGCACCTGCCGAACTACTTCGGCAATGGCCGCACGCCGCAGCGCAGCGGCAACGCGCACCCGAACATCGCGCCCTACGACAGCTACGCCACGGGCAGCGCGCCGATTTTTCTCGCGGTTGGAAACGATCGCCAGTTTGCGAAGCTCTGTGCGCATCTGGGTGTGCCCGAACTCGCCGACGACCCGCGTTTCGCCGACAATCGCAGCCGCTGCGCGCACCGCCCCGAACTCAAGGCGGCCCTCGAAGCGCGGCTCGTGGCGCACGACTGCGAACCGCTCGCACGCGACCTGATCGAGGCCGGCGTGCCGTGCGGCCCGGTGCAGACCGTCGATGACGTGGCCGCTCACCCGCATACGCAGCATCGCCGCATGATCGTGGAAATGGAAGGCTATCGCGGCACGGGCGCGCCCGTGAAGCTCTCGCGCACGCCGCCGACCTATCGCACGCGCCCGCCCGCGCACGGCGCCGATACGCGTGCGGTCATGAACTCGCTCGGCATCGATGCGCAAACCCAGCAACGGCTTTTCGAAGCCGGCATCGTCAAGGAACCCGCACGAGGATAAGCGCGTAACGTTTCGCGCTCGCCCCCACTCTCGCGCCTATGCAGTCGCGGCAATCGCCTCGATCAGCGCGTGCAGGGCGATGCGCCACGCTTCGCTGTTCGGGCCATCAGCAAGCAGCGCACCGACAACTTCCCGATGCAACGCGTCGCGTTGCGGCCCCGCGGGCAGGATGTCGCCGAATCCGGCCAGCGATTGCGCGAGCGGCGCGTTGGCACCCTCGCCGTCTTCCCGCCTCAACGCGCGCAACAGATCTTGCGCCGCTGCGGGCACGGTGGCGATCAGGTGCATGCGCTCTTCCCAGATCACGAAGCGCGCAAGTCGAGCCAGCACACTTTCCTTGCCCGCGTCGCCATCGGTGGTCACAGGCGCGATGAAAGCCGGCGTGCGGTCGAGCCATTCGAGCAGGCGCGCGCCCTCCATCGGCTTTGCGATTCCGTAGCCCTGCGCGCCGTCCACGCCGAGAATGGCGAGTGCATGGAGCAGGTCGAGCGTGTCGATGCCTTCGGCGAGCACGAGCCTGCCCAACGAATGCCCGAGCCGCGTCAACTGGTAGATCACGCGCAGCGTGCTCAATGCGTCGCCGCCGCTTACCTTCACCATCTCGCGATCGAGCTTGATCCAGTCGAACGGCAGTTCACGCAGGCGCGTGAGCCCGCTATGGCCCGCGCCCAGATCGTCCTGAGCGAGCAGTACGCCTAGCTCACAAAACTTCGCGAGGATCGCGCGCTGCCCCTGGCTCAGCGAAATTGCTTCGTTCTCCATAACTTCCAGCGTGAGCCGTCCGGCTGGGCAGCCATGTGCCGCAAGCGCGGTGCGGGCGGCTTCGAAATAGCGGATGTCGTTGAGCGCTGCCGGCGGCAGATTGATCGAGATTTCCAGGTCGCGGCCCCCGGCGTGCCAGCGCGCGCGGTCGGCGAGCGCCTGATCGAGGCCGCGTGCGAACAACGCCTGCAGGTCGTCGGAGGAGAGCGCCGGGAGAAATTCGTCGGGCACGAGCAGGCGTTGGCCGTCGCGCAGGCGCGCCAGCGCTTCCACCTTGCCCGCCTTGCCCGTCGCAAGGTTGACGAGCGGCTGGTAGTGCATCTCCAGCGCGCCGGTTCGCACGAGCGCCGCCCAGTGCTGGCGCACGCCCACCGGCACGGCCGCGCTCATGCCGTCGTGGGTCTGGATGCGCATCGCGGCGCAGCCCAGCAGCGTCTGCAGCAGATCGACGAAGGCCACCTGATCGGGCCCGACGAAGCCGCCCGGAAACGCGCTGTACAAGCTCAGCACGGCGAGCGGCGGCTGGCCCGGCGCGGCCAGGGGAATCGCGACCGAAGAGCGCACGCCTTCGCGCGCCGCGAGATCGCGCCACACCGCAACGAGCGGATCAGTCTGGTAGTTGACCACGCGCTCGGGCTTGCCGCTGCGCCACGCGCGCCCGATCGAGCCTTGCCCCTGCGGATGATCGGCGCGCACGCTGACTTCCTGATCGTGCGCGGCGAGCACCGCGAGCATGCCGCCCTCGGTATTGCCGCCCGCACCGGCCTCGAAGTGAAAGATGCCCGCTTCGTCGGGGCGGCCAATGGTGCACGCGCTCACCTCATCGTGGGCAGCCAGCGTTGCGATCACCTGGTCGATGAAGTTCGTGTAGCTGCCCGCTTCCCACACGAGCCGCGTGATGCGCAGCAACGCCTCCTGCTGCGAGTCCTGCACGTCCTGGTACGCCTTGAGCTGCCACGCGAGATCGGAAGTGAGGCGGCGCGCGTAGAGCGAGAGTGACTGCGCGCCCACGACACGCCCGACCTCCGCGTACAGCAGTTCCTGGAGAATGCCGCGGCTGCGCACGAGCTCTTCCTTGTCGAGCCCGACGATCGCGTGAATGCGGCCGATGCGTTGCGCCATTTCCGCGTGCTCGCGCGTGGTCAGGCCGGGATTGGCGATGGCGAGGAGATTCTGGATCTGCCGCGACTTCAGATGCGCGAGTTCGGCGCCCGAAAGCATTTCGAGGATGCGGCGGGATTTGGGCAGGCGGCCCAGTTCGTCATAGAACCGGTTCACCACGTGGGCCGCGTGCTCGTGCAGCGCCCCGATCAGCGTTTTCATTGTTGAGCCTTTGAAATCCCCGCGCTGGCGTCACGGCCCTCAGGGCTCACTGTCACGCCAGGTTCATGGCCGTTGTCGTTGTTAGCGGCCGCTCGAACAGCGATTCTGGCTCGCAAGCGGGAATGATACGACATGCGCCCCATCGTCCGCGCGCGGTGACTACGCAGCTTTCAAAGCGGCGTGAGCAGCGCCTCGCCCGCGAAGTGCCGCGCCGCATTTTCGGCGAAGTGGCGCACCGTGGCGGTGCGCACGTCAGGCGACGTGCCGGCCACGTGCGGCGTGAGCACGATGTTGTCTAACCCGATGAGCGCAGCGGGCGGCTGCGGCTCGCCCTCATAGACGTCGAGCCCCGCGCCGCCCAGCGCCCCCGCCTTCAGCGCGAGTGCAAGCGCGGCCGTATCGACCACGCTGCCACGCGACACATTGACGAGAAAACCCTGCGGCCCCAGCGCATCGATCACGTCGCGGTCGATCAGATGCTTCGTTTGCGCGCCACCCGGCGTCGCGATCACGAGAAAGTCGCTCCATTGCGCGAGCGCCATCACGCTCTCGAAGTAGCGCACCTGAGCGCCTTCGCGCGGTTTGCGGTTGTGATAACCGAGTTCCATGTCGAAGGCCGCCGCGCGCCGCGCGACCTTCTCGCCGATATGCCCGTAGCCGACAATGCCGAGCCGCCGCCCCGTAACCGTGGGGCGCATGGGCAGCGCGTCGCGCCAGACACCGGCGCGGCACGCGGCGTCGAACTGCGGCACGGCGCGCACGGCCGCGAGCAGCAGCGCGAGCGCGTGGTCGGCCACGCAGTCGGCATTGACGCCCGCGCCATTGCACAGCGCGATGCCACGCTCGCGTGCGTGGTCGAGCGCGATATTTTCGTAGCCCGCGCCAAGCGCGCCCGCCAGTTCGAGCACGGGCATACGATCGATTTCGTCCACGGTGAGGCCCGTCGTGCCGTTGGTGAGCACCACGCGCACGTCCTTGCCGCGTTCTGCGACCGCTTTGGCGCGCGCCTCGGCATCGGGCGCGTAGATCACATCGAATTGTTCGCCAAACCCGGCGAGGTCTTCATCGGCAAGCAGTATCAGGACCAGCAGACATGGCTTCATCGTCGTGTCACCCTTCCGTCATTGTTTCGATATGCGAATCGAATGCCGCAGCGCCCGCGCGCAGGCATCACACGGCCGTCACATAGCGCGGCGGCAACACCTCTACGCGCGGCGCGGCCGCGGCGGCTGCGGCGTCGCGCGC
>DATBXG010000340.1:0-2305 GCA_036514415.1 Paraburkholderia sp. | reverse complement strand
CGCGGCCGATGCAGCGCGGCGACTTCGAGGTGAAGTTCCGCAAGAACGCGGCGCCTGTAATCGGCAAGGCGCGCGCCGACGATGCCCTTGGCTTACTCTGGAGTCTTGACCAGCAGCGCGACCTCTCGCACTTGTTTGCGCCGCTCGTCGTGCACGCCTGAGGAACGCGAGGGGAAGTATCAGCCCCTCCCGTGCCGCGCCGAAAGCTCCTCCAGATCGAGATCGCGTTCGAGCATGCGCAATAGTTCGTCGTGGATCGGGCCGGCGCGGTGCAGCTTCAGCAGCTCCGCATATCGAAGGCATTCGAATTGGGAGGCGCGGCCGCCCCCTCAATTCCCGCAAGCATGAATCAAAAACTGCTGCATCGCTCTCGCCGGATCGCTGAGTATCGCGCCAGGATGCCACAACATGCCCGCTTCCATCTGCGGAATGGCATCCTCGATGGCGCAAGCGTCGATGCGCTTGCCCTCCAGCGACCACGGCCGGAACACCATATCCGAGAGAATCGTCACCCCGAAGCCGTGCGCCACGAGCCCGCGCAGCGCCTCCATCGAACTCGTGCGAAACGCGATATTCGGCGTAACGCGCCGCTTTTTCCAGTAGCGCAGCGTGGATGCCTCGCCCTCGTCCACCGTGAGCAGGATATAGGGGTAACGCGCGATGTCGCGCAGCGTGACGGTGCCCATCTGCGCGAGCGGATGCGTCGGTGCGGCCCACAACTGGCGGCGCGAGCGCATCAACACATGGTGGCCGAAGCGTGCGCGCCGCTCCACGTTGGAAAGCAAGGCCACGCCGAGATCCACCTTGCCAGCGAGCACCGCGTCCTCGATGGCCGGGCGGTCCAGATCGTGCAAGTCGATCTCGATCTCGGGATAGGTTGCACGAAAGCGCGCGAGCAGTTCCGGCAGGAAATAGCCGAGCAGCGTATAGGAGGCGGCCATGCGCACCGTACCGCGCAAGCTGTGCGCGCGAAACGGGGCCTTGTGCAGCGCGTCGCGCACCGACTCCAGCACGTGGCGCGCATGATTGAGAAAGTCCTGCCCATCGGGCGTCAATTCCACGCCCTGGGGCAAGCGCACGAAAAGCCGCGTGCCGAGCGCCTCCTCGAGTGCGAGCACCGCGTTGGTGATCGCCGACTGCGAGACATGCTCGGCCGCCGCCGCCATCGAAAACTGCCCGTTCTGCGCCGCCGCCACGAAGTAGCGGAACTGCCGCAAAGTCACGTCCTTGGCCATGTGCTTTTCGAATATCGTAGGTCGATGGTTCCGATTCTACGATACGTAGCCTTCGACCTCCCCCCGGCGGCCAGCCCCACACAAAAGGGGTATCAGCGCGGCGCCATGCGCAACGCGCCGTCCAGCCGGATCACCTCGCCGTTCAAATAGCGGTTGCCGACGATATGCTCGACGAGCGACGCGAACTCCGTGGGCTGGCCAAGACGCTGCGGAAACGGCACGCCCGCGCCCAGCGCCTGCTGCACTTCGGCGGGCATGGCGAGCAGCATCGGCGTTTCGAAGATGCCAGGCGCGATGGTCACGACGCGAATTCCGTTGCGCGCCAGTTCGCGCGCCGCCGGCAGTGTGAGCGAAACGACGCCACCCTTCGAAGCCGCATAGGCCGACTGCCCGATCTGGCCATCGTACGCGGCCACCGAAGCCGTATTGACGATCACGCCGCGCTCGCCGCCGGCATCGGGCGTATTGTTCGCCATCGCCACGGCGGCGAGACGCATCACGTTGAAGGTGCCGATGAGGTTGACGCTCACGACCTTCGCGAACAGATCGAGCGGATGCGCGCCCTCTTTTCCGACGATGCGTTGAGCCGGTGCGATCCCCGCGCAGTTGACCACGCCATGCAGCGCACCGAAGCGCTGAGTGGCGAGCGCAATCGCTGCCTCGACGCTTGCCGCCAGCGTCACATCCACCTCAACGGCCAGTGCATGCTCGCCGCCAAGCGCCGCCTCGTCACGCGCACGGGCCACGTCGATATCGGCGAACACGACGTTCGCGCCGCGTTCGAGCAGATGACGGCCCACCGCCGCGCCGAGTCCTGAACCACCGCCCGTGATGAAAAACGTCTTGTCCTGCACTACCATTTGAGTCTCCTCCATTAGTTATCCGATCTTTCAAGCAATCTTGCCTGCCAGTTCCGCGCGATACCGCTCGCGCACGCCGCGCGAACGCTCGTAATTGCGCTCCTTGACGATACCGAAGCCGCGCACCGCACCCGGCACGCCGAGCAGGCCCACGGCCGCCGCCAGCGTCTGCTGCGTCAGCTTGCCAAGCACGAGGCGCACGTCGTCCTC
>DATBXG010000339.1:0-2285 GCA_036514415.1 Paraburkholderia sp. | reverse complement strand
ACGGGCCGCCACGCGGCGGATGCGCCGCCGCGCCGACAACATGAGGCATGACACGTGAGATTCGATTTGATCCGGCAGGCGCGCGCAGCGGGGCGCAAGGGCGTGTGCGCGCCGCTCGGTGTAGGGGTAGCGGCAGCATTGCTGGCGGTGTCGAGCGGTTCCGCGAGCGCGGCTCCCGGCGGCCTGGCCAGTGCGTTCGCGCAGCTCGGCGCGGGGCGCGTGGAGTCGCGAAGCATCTCGCTGGCGGATCTCGGCGTGCGCGACCCGGTCGTGCTGCGCGCGCCCGATGCGGTTCAGGAGCTCTATCTGCCGGTGCCCACGGGCTTGCCGATCAGCAACGCGACGCTGCAGCTCGACGCGAACTATCTGCGCGGCAACGGCGGGCGCACGACCTTCCTGCTCTCGCTCGACGGCTCGCCCGTACAGGTGCGTAACGTCACGGACGCGCAGGGCGACGGATCGCTCAGCATCGGCGTGGATGGCGCCCCGCGTCCCTCGGGCTTCGTGCGCGTCGGACTGCATTGGTCGTCCGTGCTCAACGAGAACGTGTGCACGGACCAGACGGCGATTGGCAACGTGTGGACGGTCGCGCCTACCACGCGCCTCTCGTATCAGTTCGACACCTCGGCCGTGAATGACGTGCGCACCGCGTGGAGCGCGCTGCCCGCGAAACCGGTGGTTCTCGTGAGCAGCGGCAAGCTCGACGCCGCGGCCTATGACGTCGCGTGGCGGCTCGAAGCAATGTTGATGCGCGGCGGCGCGACGCCCGTCACGACGCGCATGCCCGCAGTGGGTGACACCGTGAATCTCGGCACCGTGCAGGTGCCGGCCGCATTGCAGGCGGTTCCCGCTTTTGCCGCGCTAGCAGCGGGCGGTTCGCACAAGATTGCGAATCCCGCCGAGCTGGGAGCGCTCATCGCGCTCGCGCCGGCGGGTGCCTTCGCGCCCAACGTCGTGGTGGCCGACGATGCGCTGCGGGCGCAGGCCGGCGCGGCGCTCGACGCGTTGCGCGCCGAGGTGCAAACCGTTTCCCCCGATGCCGCAAGCGCCTTCGACGCCTGGCGCGCCCAGGCCGGTGGCGCGCTTGCTGCGCCATTCGAGAAGGGCGAGCTGCACCTTGCGCATCTGGGCGGCCTCCCCGCGGTCGTGGTCGGCGACGATACCGGCGTGAGCGCGCTCTCGCGCACGTGGAGCGGCATCTACGTGTCGCGCCGCCTCGTCGTGCACGAGCTTGCCGCGTCGCCCAACCTGAGCGCCGGCGGCTCGGGCGACCAGATCGCGCTGTCGCTGATCGGCGGTACGCCACGAACCTTAGATGTGCTGACCAGTGCGGCGTGGGAGGCCAACTTCGATCTCGCGGTAGTCTCGGGCGATGGGCGCATTCCGCGCCGCGTGGTGCTCGATCTGGCGGCCGCGCCCGCCGCTAACCGCAACGCGCAGACGGCGTCGATCTTCTTCAACGGCGTGCTGATCGGCTCGCACCTGCTCGACACCGACGGCCACGCGCAGCGCGTGAGCGCGGACATTCCCGTCTATGCGCTCGGCACCACCAATGCGCTGCGCGTGCTGTTCCAGCGCCAGCCAGCGGGCGGTTGCCGCCCGCGCGAACAGGGTTACCCGGTGGCCGTGCTGCCGGGCAGTCATCTGGTGCTCGGCAAGGGGCCGCTCGGCGAAAACTTCACGGGCATGGTGGTGCGTTTCTCGCACACGGCAAACGTACTCGTGCCCGACGCGTATCTGGCGGACCCGGCGACCAGTGTGCCGCGCGTGGCGCGGCTCGCGAATGCGGCGGGCGTGGCGCCCACGCGCGCGACGCTCCAGGTGGTGCCGGACGGTCAGGCTGCGCAGCCGAAAGCGCCCTTCCTCGCCGCCGATGTCGCGCTCGACAGCGAGGCGGGCCACGCGAGCAACGCCCACGGCCGCCTCACGCTCAAGGGGCGCGGCGGCTCGATGCTCGTCGATATGTCAGGTCTCGCGAACCTCGGCCTGATCCAGGTAGTGCGCTCGGGCAGCACACCGGGCGTGGCTTACCGCAGCGTGGGCGACGCGCCCGTCCTGCCGCCCGGTATGCAGCTGCAGCAGGGTGACGTGGCCATCGTCGGCGCAAGCGGCGTGCTCAAGACCTTCGACACGCAGTACCCGGGCGGCGTGCCGCCGATCGACGACCAACGCGCCTGGCTCACGCGCCACTGGGCGGGCTGGAGCGTGCCGACGATTGCGCTCGTGTTGCTGCTGGCGCTGCTGTTCGCAGCCGACCGCGCGCGCAAACGGGCGCGGGCACGCAC
>DATBXG010000338.1:0-3578 GCA_036514415.1 Paraburkholderia sp. | reverse complement strand
GCACCGACACGGTCACGTGCCCGCCCGCGGGCGTGTAGCGCAGCGCATTGTCCACGAGATTGCTGACCATCGCGCGCAACAGCTCGCGATGCCCCGCCACGACCGCCTGCCCCGCCTCATCCGGCAGCTCCGCGCCGAGATCGATGCCGCGCGTCTGCGCGAGCAGCGCGAGCGCCTCGACCACTTCGCGCGCGAGCTGCGACACGTCGACGGGCGCGGCCGGCAATTGGGCGGGGTCGAGCGCCTCGGCCTGCGCGAGCAGCAGCAGCTGGTTCGTGAGCGCGACCATCGAGCGGTTGCTCACGTGCATGGCCGCCAGCACCTCGTCGAGCGCGGGATCCACGGCCTTTTGCTGGCGCGCGTACTGCAGTTGCGTGCCGAGCAGCGTGAGCGGCGTGCGCAGCTGGTGCGCCGCATCGGCGATGAAACGGCGCTGCGCCGCCGTCTGCGCGGAGAGGCGCGCGATGCATTGATTGATTGCGTCCACAACGGGCCGCAGTTCGGCATGCAGCCCTTCGGCGCGAATCGGTTCGAGGTGTGAAGGATCGCGGTCGGCCACGTCGTTCTTGAGCTTCATGAGCGGACGCAGCTCGAACGTGAGGCCGATGCAGGCGAGCGCCACGGCCAGCATGACCATGCCGATCTGGCGCAGGAGCTGGGGACGCCACAACGCCTCGACCATCGCGTCGCGCGAGCGTTCGGTCTTGCCCACCGAAACGCGCACGCGCGAGATGCGGCCGTTGTCGTACATGGACCGCACCACGCTCACGGCGCGCACGGCCTGATCGCGCAGCGCCGCGTCGTACCACACGGGCGAATCGACGGCGGGCGCCGAGGCCGCATGCGGAAAATCGGGCATGCCCGCGAGCAGCGAGCCACCCTCCACGTGCACGTTGTAGAACACCTGGTCCTGCTGCGGCGAGGCGAAGAGTTCGAGCGCCGCTGGCGGCACGTCGGCGCGCAGCGCGCCGTCCGCCCATTGCACGGAACCCGCGATCATGCGCGCGGACGAGAGGAGCCGGCCGTCCTGCACGAGATCGGCGGTCTGACGCGCGGCGCGATACTCGAAGGTCGCCGTGAAGCTCACGTAGAGCGCAAGCGGCACGAGCATCCACCACAGGAGCCGGATGCGCAGGCTACCGGTCATAGCGGCACGCGTTCGTCGTCATAGCGCTTCGTCCTTCCTGCGCAGCAGATAGCCGAGGCCGCGCAGCGTGACGATCACGGCCGAGCTGCCCTCGAGCTTCTTGCGCAGCCGCGAGACGTAGATTTCGATGGCGTCCTCGCTGGGATCGTCGGCGAGCGTGAAGATCGCGTCGACGAGCGCGGCCTTCGAAACCGTCTGGCCGAGGCGCAGAATGAGCGTTTCGAGCACCGTGCGCTCGCGCGGCGTCACGTTCAGCGGCGCGCCCTTCAACGCGAACTGGCGCGTGTTGATGTCGAAGACGAGATCCCCGCAGCCGATTTCGTTCGCGCGCGCGGGCGTCTGCCGGCGGATCAGCACCTTGATGCGCGCCACCAGCTCGCGCACTTCGAAGGGCTTGACGAGATAGTCGTCGGCGCCCGCGCCGAGCAGTTCCACCTTTTCGTCGATCGAGCCGCTCGCCGTGAGCACCATCACGGGCGTCGGGTCGCCGCGCTGGCGCAGCCGCCGCAGCACGTTCTTGCCCGAGAGCTTCGGCAGATTGAGGTCGAGCAGCACCACGTCGTAGTGATTGGACTGCAGCAGGTGGTCGGCGGCCTCGCCGTCCTGCACGGCGTCGAAGGCGAACGCCTGCTCCTCCAGCGTCTTGACGAGCCAGTGCGCAAGCGTGGGATTGTCTTCGATCAGCAGCAACTTCATGGGCGGTGCGGGCAAAACGGCGAAGGTTTCGGGGGAATCGATTGTGCCGTTGCCGGCGCGTCACCGCCCTGCGGGTTAACACGGACGTTTTTGTGAGGGCCTGGAAGGCTGGCAGAAGGCTTACGGTTTTTATAATCGGCTCCATCCACCAAAAAGCGCCCGCATGCACGGCGCACCACCTTCAGGAGACTCCACGATGCCTATCCTGCGCCAGATCGCCGCCGTATCGAGTGTCGCGTTCGCCCTTGCCGCCGGCTCCACGGCTGCCCACGCGGAAAAGATCACGATCATGGTCGGCGGCGCCACCAAGATCATCTATCTGCCCGCCAAGCTGACCGAGCAGCTCGGCTACTTCAAGGACGAAGGCCTCGACGTCGAAATCCAGTCGCAGCCGGCCGGCGTGGACGCGGAGAACGAACTGCTCGCAGGCGCGGTGCAAGGCGTGGTGGGCTTCTACGACCACACCATCGACCTGCAGAGCAAGGGCAAGGAAGTGCAGACGCTCGTGGTGTTCGGCCAGGTGCCGGGCGAGGTGGAAATGGTCTCGAACGCGGCGGCGGGCTCGGTGAAGAGCATGGCCGACGTGAAGGGCAAGACGCTCGGCGTGACGGGCCTCGGCTCCTCCACGAGCTTCCTCACGCAGTACCTCGCGCAGCGCGCGGGCGTGCCAGCCAATCAGTACACGCTGCTGCCGGTGGGCGCGGACAACACCTTCATCGCAGCGATCAAGCAGAACCGCATCGATGCGGGCATGACCACGGAGCCCACGGTCTCGCGCCTGCTGCAAACCGGCGACGCCAAGGTGCTCGTCGACATGCGCACGCTCGAAGGCACGCGCGCGGCGCTCGGCGGCACGTACCCCGCCTCGAGCTTCTACGTGCAGCGCGCCTGGGCGCAGTCGCACAAGGACGACGCGACGAAACTCGCGCATGCGTTCTCGCGCACGCTCAACTTCATCGCCACGCATAGCGCCGACGAAATCGCCGCGAAGATGCCGAAGGACTACTACGGCAACAACAAGGACCTTTACGTGGCCGCGCTGAAGAACTCGCTGCCGATGTTCACGAAGGACGGCCGCATGCCCGCCGACGGCCCGGATACGGTGCTCAAGGTGCTCGCGGCGTTCAACCCTTCGGTGAAGGGCAAGCATATCGACCTCGCGAAGACGTACTCGAACGACTATCTGCCGGCTGCGACCGCGACGGCGTCGAAGTAAGCGCCATGCAAGCAGACGGCCCCACGTTCAGCCCACTGAGACCATGACTTCTTCTTTCTCCCAAGGCACGCCGGCCATCGAGCTGCGCAATGTCTCGTGCCGCTTCATCTCGCCGGACGGCAAGGCGACCGTCGCGCTGCGCGACTTCAGCATGTCGGTCGCGCGCGGCGAGTTCGTCGCCATCGTCGGGCCCACGGGCTGCGGCAAATCCACCACGCTCAGCATGATCACGGGGTTGCTCAAGCCGACCACGGGCGAAGTGCGCGTGATGGGCGCGCCCGTGAACGGCATCGACCCGCGCATCGGCTTCGTGTTCCAGGCCGACGCCGTGTTCCCGTGGCGCTCGGTGCTCGACAACGCGGCGGCCGGCCCGCTCTATCGCGGCCGCTCGAAGTCGGCGGCCTACGACGAAGCCAATGAATGGCTGCGCCGCGTGGGCCTCGCGAACTTCGGCAAGCACTATCCGCATCAGCTTTCGGGCGGCATGCGCAAGCGCGTGGCGCTCGCGCAGACCTTCAT
>DATBXG010000337.1:0-4474 GCA_036514415.1 Paraburkholderia sp. | reverse complement strand
GCGCTCGCCCGCCCCGGCGGGCGGCACGGCGCGAGGCGGCACGGCGCGCCGGGCGGGCATCGCGCGCTCCACGGCAGGCGCGGGCCGCGCCAGCAGATCCTGCACGCCCAGCCGCACGTTGCCCACGGCGGCCATGCCTTCCGGCGTCCAGGCGGCGGTGCCGGGATCGTCGATCAGCTGGCAAAGCGCGGCGCCGGGCGGCACATGCGGACCATGGCCTTCCACGTGATAGGTGAAGGCCGGTGCGCCGATCGCGAACACGAGATCGTGGCCACCAAGCAGTTCGACGATGCGCTCGCGCATGGCCGGCAGGAAGCCCGCGAACAGCGGATGTTTCTCCGGGAAGCTGCAACGGCCCGTCATGGGTGCGACGAACACGCGCGCGCGATGGCGCTCCGCGAGGCGCACCACGTCCTCAGCCGCACCCGCACGATCCACGGCGCCGCCCACCACGAAGACAGGCCGCGCGCAAGCGTCGAGCGCCGCGCCGATATTCGCGAGCATCGCGGGCTCGGGGCGCGTGGTGTGCGCGAGCGCGCGCTCGGGCACGCGCTCGGCGGGCTGGTCCCAGTCGTCCACGGGAATCGAAACGAACACCGGGCCGCGCGGCTCCTGCATGGCAATGGCATAGGCCCGCGCAATGGCGAGCGGCACGTCCTGCGCGCGCGCCGGCTCGATGCTCCATTTCACATAGGGTTTGGGCAGCTCGGTGGCCTGGGTGGCCGCGAGAAACGGGTCGAACGGCAGGATCGGGCGCGCCTGCTGGCCCGCCGTGACGACGAGCGGCGTACGGTTGCGAAACGCCGTGAAAATATTGCCCATGGCGTTGCCCACGCCCGCCGCCGAGTGCAGGTTCACGAGCGCCGCGTTGCCCGTGGCCTGCGCGTGGCCGTCGGCCATGCCGACCACGACCGCCTCCTGCAGGCCGAGCACGTAGCGGAAATCGGCGGGGAAGTCGCGAAACATCGGCAGTTCGGTCGAGCCGGGGTTCGCGAAGATCGAGGTCATGCCCACGCGGCGCGCGAAGTCGATGACCGCGTCGCGCACGGTCCAGGCGCTGCCGGGCGCGGCGGGATGTTGCTGATGCTGCTGAGGCGCGCTGCCAGTCATCCAAGGCCTCCTGTCGAAAAAGCGCGTCATTCAATGGAGGGCCATTATCGCGACGCTACGGGTAACCGCAAATTGCGCAATTCGCCAAAAGGCATTACCTTTTGGCATGACTTACAACCTCCAGCAGCTCCACGCGTTCGCCACCATCGTCTCCGCCGGCAGTCTCGGGCGCGCGGCGGAAACGCTGCACGTCACCCAGCCGGCGCTCTCGCGCACGGTCCGCCGCCTCGAAGAACAGGTGGGCGCGCCCCTTTTCGAGCGGCACTCGCGCGGCATGCACCTCACCGCCGTGGGTGAGGCGCTGCTGCCGCACGCCATCCTTCTGCAGCGCGAAGCCGAGCAGGCGCGCGAGGAAATCGACGCCATGCGCGGCCTCGCGCGGGGCACGATCCGCGTGGGCGCCGTGGGCAGCATCGCGAGCCTCGTGCTGCCGCTCGCGGTGAGCGGCGTGCTGCGCCGCTGGCCGGGGCTGCGCGTCGAGATTCTCGAAGGCGTCTGGGACCGGCTCGCCGACGCGCTAGTCAAGCGCGAGATCGACCTTGCGCTCAGCATGGCCGTGCCCGATACCGACGAAATTGCGGCCATTGGCGATTGCCGCTGGGAGGATTGCAGCTATGTGGTCGCGGCGCTCGATCATCCGTTGCGCGCGAAACCAGGCCTCACGCTCGCCGACACGCTCGGCGAGCAATGGGCGATTCCGCCGCGCGGCACGGCGCCTTTCGAGCACATGGAGCAGGCGTTCGCCGCGCAAGGGCTGGGCCTGCCGAACGTGGTGGTGCAAACGCGCTCGATTACCGTCCTCAAGAGCCTCGTCGCACGTTCAGGATTCCTGAGCTGGATGGCATCGACGATGTATGTGACCGAAAGCAAGGCGGGCGTGTTCGACACGCTCGACATGCCCGGCGTGGAGGGCCGGCGCACGCTCACGGCGTTTCGCCGGCGGCACGGCATTCTGCCGAGCCCGGCGGTGAAGCTGCTGGAGCAGTTGCGCACGTTGACGGCGGTGCCGCAGTAGCGCGTGCGCGCGCGGGCACGCGCATCCGTGCCCCACTATCAAGCCGATTCGGAGCACAATACCGCCAGCCGGATTTGTCTGCTTTCAGGACGCGAGCGCCACGCTCTTGCGCCGCGATCACAATTCTCGACCGAAACCCTAACCGCAGCACATCAAATGGACGGCTTGCTGATCGGACCGGCAACACGCAAACAGGCGCTCGTCGCCAGCGTCTGCGCACTCGCCATGCTGCTCACGCTCACGCTCGCCGCGCCGCGTGCGCGCGACGCGTTGCCGGGCATCGCCCCGTTCATGGCAATGTGCGCGCTCACGGTATTCACCACGTCGAGCATCGCGGCGTTCCTGCTGGGCGCGCGTTTCGCGGCCACGCGCGTGGCGATGCTCGCCGCGCTGGGCGGCGCGTATGCGTTCACGGCCGTCGCCGTCGCACTGCAGTTGCTGATGTTCCCTGGCGTGTTCGCGCGCGCGGGCCTCCTCGGCGCCCTCCCGCACAGCGCCGCGTGGATGTGGGTGTTCTGGCACGGCGGCTTTCCCGCGCTCGTGATCGTGGCCGAGCTGGTGCGCAAGCGTCTGCCCGCCCCGCCGTTCGCGCGCGAACGCCTCGAAGCGCGGGGCTGGCTGCTGATCGCGGTCCCCGCCGCTGTCGCCGCCCTGCTGGGCGTGCTCGTCACGCAGGTCGATCTCGCGCCGCCGTTTCAGGAAGTGGCGAACGCGGTGCCGTCGTCGGAGTCCGCGTTCGCATCGGCCGTCGCGAACAATCTCGCGGGCCTCGTGATCTGTGCGCTCAATCTCGCCGCCATCGCGCTCGTGCTGCTCAAGGGCCGGCTGCGCCTCGTGCTCGATCTGTGGATCGTGGTGGCGCTGATCGCTTCGCTCGTCGACGCCGCGCTCAACGCGCTCAGCATCGAGCGCTTCACGGTTGGCTGGTACGTCGCGCGCGTGTTCAGCATGTTCGCGCCGGGTGTGCTGGTGTGCGTACTGGTCTGGGAAGTGTCGGCGCTTTATCGCCAGCTTGCCGAAGAACACGCCACCTTGATCCGCGCCTCCGCGCGCGATGCGCTCACACGCGTCTACAACCGCAGCTATTTCGACGAGCAGTTCCACCAGGCCTTCGATCGCGCGACTCACAGCGCCCGGCCGCTCTCGCTCGTCATGGTCGACGTCGATCACTTCAAACGCTACAACGACGCCTTCGGCCATCTGCACGGCGACGCATGCCTCGGCGCCGTAGCGGGCGCGCTTGCGGGCACGCTGCGTCAGCCTGGCAGTTTCGTCGCGCGCTATGGCGGCGAGGAATTCACGCTGGTGCTGCCGGACACCGGCGCACACGAAGCCGCGACGCTTGCCGAACGCGCGCGCGCCGCCGTCGAGCAACTCGGCATTCCCTCCCCCGCTGCGGGCGGCCTCGTCACCGTGAGCGCGGGCTGCGCCACGAGCGACGCGATCGTTGCCGCTTCCCCCAATGCGCTGATCGAAGCCGCCGACGCCGCGCTGTACGCCGCCAAACACGCTGGCCGCAACCGTGTAAGGGCGCAAGCATCACCTGAAGCGTCGCCATAACGGTTGCAATGACTGTTGCAATAAGCGCAACGCATTTGGGTTTCAACCAGGTGCCTGAGCGGCGCCTCATCAATAAGCTGCGTGCTATGTGCCTGTATCGGCATCGCATGCGCTCGTCCGCGCGCGATGCACGCCATACAAACGATGCACGCACATCCTTTTTCCCACACGCTTTCCAAAAGTAATGAGGTATTGGGATGTCCATTGAAAAATCGGCGGAGATCGCCGCACGCTTCGACCGGCTGCCGCCGTCGCGCACAGTCTGGAAGATGGTGATACTGCTTTCGCTCGGCGGCGTATTCGAGTTTTACGACCTGTTCTTCACGGGCTATGTCGCGCCTGGCATGGTGCATTCGGGCCTCTTCACGCCGGAGTCGCTCGGCTTCTTTTCCGCGCTCGGGCCGCTCAAGGTGGCAGGCTTCGGCACATTCGTGTTTTCGACTTTCGCCGGTCTGTGGGTTGGCGCGCTCGCCTTCGGCCAGGTGGCCGACCGCTTCGGGCGGCGCATGATCTTCACGTGGTCGCTGATCTGGTACATCGTCTGCACGGCCATCATGGCGTTCCAGACGAGCGGCCAGGCGCTCAACATCTGGCGCTTCATCGCGGGCATCGGCATTGGCATCGAGCTCGTGACCATCGACACCTACATCTCCGAGCTGATCCCGAGCGGCGAACGCGGTCGCGCGTATGCCGTCAACCAGTTCATCACGTTCAGCGTGGTGCCGGTGGTCGCGTTTCTCGCCTATATCCTCAAGGACTCCCATCCTATTGGCCTCGACTACTGGCGCG
>DATBXG010000336.1:0-3779 GCA_036514415.1 Paraburkholderia sp. | reverse complement strand
GCGGGCGCGCCGGGAATGGGCGCCGCCTGCGCCAGCGCGAGCTGGGCGACGGACTCCGGCGTGCGCCCCGTGTACACCGCGATCAGGTTCAACTGATGATCGATGCTCGCCTGCGCACGCGGGATGCGCGCTTGCAGTTCGCTCAGCTGTGTTTGGGCGCGCGCCACGTCGAGTTGCGTGGAGAGGCCGTATTTCAGGCGGTCCTGCGTGAGCAGCAAGGTGCGCTTGCGAATCTCCAGGTTGTCCTGAAGGATCTTCAGTTCCGCCTGTGCGTAGCGCAGATCGACATACGCCGAGGCCGTATCCGCCGCCAGCGCAAGGCGCACCGCATCGAGCGCATGCTTCTGACCGACGAGGTTCGCTTGCGCCGCGAGCAGATCGAGCCGCTCGCCGCCGAACACGTCCGGTGACCAGCTCAGCGCGAGTCCCGCGCCGGCCTGCTTCACGTAGCCGAGCGGCGGCGGCGTGTTCTGCCGCGTGTAGGCCGCGTGCGCCGTGAAATCGAGTTGCGGCAGCAACGCCGCGTGCTTTTGCGTGGTGATCGATTGCGCCTGCTTCACGCGCTCGGCGGCGGCCTGCAGATCGAGGTTGCCTTCGAGCACCGTGGCGAGCAGCGTGTCGAGCGTCGGATCGCCGAATTGCGCCCACCAGGCGCGCGCTTCGATGGCATTCTGCGGCGCGTCGATGCGCCACGCCGCGGGCGCCGTTTCGTGGACCGCGGCGGGCAGGTCCGGGTGCTGTGCGGGCTGCACCGCGCATGCGGCCAGCACGGCGGCAGAGAGCATCGAAAGCACGACACGCATGGGGTTCGACGAGCGCTCAGGGGTTGGCCGGATTGGCTTGATTTGTGGGGTTTGCATGAAGCACCTCAATGTGCGTCGGGCGGCGGGCCGCCAAGCGAAATCGGATTCGAAAACGCCACGCACGCAATGGCGACCACGAAGCAAAGCGAGAGCACGTAGAACGTGTCGGAAAACGTCATCACGAGCGCTTCGCGCAGAACCAGCGCATGCAGCTGCGCGAGCCCGGCTTCGGCGGCGTCGAGCGCATTGCCGGCCACCGACGACCAGTACACCGTGCGGCCCGCGAGCAGCAACTGCACCTGCGGCACGCCACCGGTCACGCTTTCGTTCAGGCGCAGATAGTGGAAGTTGAGCCGGTCGTTGAGCATCGTCGCGCTCACGGCAATGCCGATCGCGCCGCCCAGATTGCGCATGAGGTTGAAGAGGCCGCTTGCCGACTTGAGCCGCGAGGGCGGCAGCGAGCCGAGCGACATCGTGACGATGGGCGGAATGGCGAACTGCTGCCCGATGCCGCGCAGCGCTTGCGGCACGAGGAACTGCTGCCAGCCCCAGTCGTGCGTGAGCGGCACGTACAGATAACAGCCAAGGCCGAAGCAGACCAGCCCGAACAGCAACAGCGCGCGCATGCTGAAAAAGCGCGTGGCGAAGGCATAAACGCCGAGCGCGAGCAACTGGAACACGCCCACCGAAAGCAGCGACAGGCCGATTTGCAGCGAGCTATAGCCGCGCACTTCCGCGAGAAAGAGCGGCGTGAGATACACGGCCACGAAAATGCCGATGCCCGTGACGAACGAGAGCAGGCTGCCAATGCCGAAGTTGCGCACGAGCAGCGCGCGCAGATCGACGATGGGGTCTTTCGCCGTAAGCGCATGCACGAGGAAAAGAAAGCCGCAGATCGCCGAAATCCAGGTACAGGCGACGATCACGTCGTCGCCGAACCAGTTCTTGCGCGGACCTTCTTCCAGCACGTATTCGAGGCAGCCGAGAAAGCCGCACATGAGCACGATGCCGAGGTAATCGCCGCGCTTGAGCAAGGAGAGATCGGGCTTGTCGATATTCACGTATTTCGGCACCAGCGCCGCCACCGCGATACCCGGCACGAGATTCAGGTAGAAGAGCCAGTGCCACGACCATTGATCGGTGATCCAGCCGCCGATCACGGGGCCGAGCGTGGGTGCGAGCGAGGCGAGCGCCCCAATCGTCGTTGACGCAACGAGACGTTGCTTGCCCGGAAAGAGCACGAACGCGGTGGTGAACACGGTGGGGATCATCGCCGCGCCGAGCGCGCCCTGGAGGCCGCGAAACACGATCATCGAGTTGATGTCCCAGGCGAGGCCGCACAACATGCTCGTGACAGTGAAGCCCACCGCGGAGGCGACGAAGAGCCAGCGCGTGGAAAACACCTTGGAGAGCCAGCCCGACATGGGAATCACCATGATCTCCGCGATCAGGTAGGCGGTCTGCACCCACGAAAGCTCGTCCTGGCTCGCGGAAAGCCCCCCGCCGATGTCGCGCAGCGACGAAGCGACGATCTGGATGTCGAGCGTGGCCATGAAAAAGCCGATGCACATCAGCGCGAACGCGAAAGCGCGTTGCGCCATCGGCTGCAGATGGGGAGCGAGCGGCTCCTGGGCGCTTGATAGTGCGCTCGACGTGGCGCTCGTCGTAATGGCGTTCATCGCAGTGGCCTTATCAATGCGCTTCGGCGAGATGCACTTTCACGGTCGCGGACAGACCGGGCCGCAACGCGCCTTCCAGGCCCGGCGGCACCGGGGCGTCCAGACGAATGCGCACCGGCACGCGCTGCACGATCTTCGTGAAGTTGCCCGTGGCGTTCTCGGGTGGCAGCACACTGAAGGTCGCGCCCGTGGCGGGCGCCAGGCTTTCCACGGTGCCGTGCAGCGTGCCGCTGGCCGCGTCGAGCGTGACGTCGGCGCGGTCGCCCGCATGCATCTTCTTCAACTGGTCTTCCTTGAAGTTCGCATCCACCCAGAGGCCCGTCGCGGGCACCACGGTAAGCAGCGGCGCGCCCACGTTGGCAAGCGTGCCCACACGCGCCGTGCGATTGCCGATATAGCCGTCCACCGGCGCGGTCAGCGTCGTGTACTCGACGTTGAGCTGTGCCAGGCGCTGATTGGCCTCGGCAGTTGCCACGCGTGCTTGCGCGTCGTTGACCTGCGCGGCGAGCACGTCGAGCTGGCGCTGCGCCGCCAGCACCGCCGCACCGCTTTGCGCGACCGACGCCTGGGCCTTCGCATAGTCGGAGTCCGCGCGCTCGACCAGCTGGCTCGACACCGCGTCGTCCTTCACCAGCGCGCGGTAGCGCGTCTGGTCCTGGCCACTGCGCGTGAGTTCGGCATTCGAGGCGCGCACTTCGGCCTGATGCTGGTTGATCACGGCTTCCTGCAATGTGCGCTTCGCCTGCAATTCGTCGACCGCGGCGCGCGCGCTCCCCAGCTCGGCGTTGGCCTGGGCGAGCTTCGCGTCGTAGTCGCGCGAGTCGAGCCGTACCAACACCTGGCCCGCGTGCACGCGCTGGTTGTCCTGCACGGGAATGTCCGAGACGAAGCCGCTCACGCGCGGCGCCATGACCGTGACGTTGCCGCCCACGTAGGCGTCGTCGGTGCTTTCGACGAAGCGCAGCACGAAGAACCAGTAGCCGGCGGCGGCGGCCAGCACGAGAGCGACCGCGCCTAGCGCGAGACGCATGCGGGAGATGCGCGAGATGCGCGTGCGCTCACGCACCTGTGCCGGTTCGCCCGTAACGGGAGTGGAAGGACTCGACATGTCGTTTACCTGTGCATATGCACTGTTCAAGATAAAAAAACGCCGCAATATCAACCGCGCGACGCAACCTGCAAAAAACTAGACAGCCCGTGTGATGCGAAACAGCTCGCGACGCAGCCACGCGGCGCGTTGCGCCCCGAAGCGGCGCTCGAACTCGTCCTGCGCCGCGCGCCAGTACAAATGCGCCGC
>DATBXG010000335.1:0-7473 GCA_036514415.1 Paraburkholderia sp. | reverse complement strand
TCTTGATGGTGATCATGCGCGGAGCGTACGCCGACAGCTCGGTGTTCACGCCCGACACAGCCGAGGTCATCTTGCCGAGGATGTGCATACGGCCTTCCTTCGCCTGCGCGAGGGCGACCTGCATGATTTCCTTCGTGATGCCCTGGATCTTGATGTCCATCTGCAGCGCGGTCACGCCAGCTTCCGTACCCGCGACCTTGAAGTCCATGTCGCCGAGGTGATCTTCGTCGCCGAGGATGTCGGTCAGGACAGCGAACTTGTTGCCTTCGAGGATCAGGCCCATCGCGATACCGGCGACGTGCGCCTTCATCGGCACGCCAGCGTCCATCAGCGCGAGGCAGCCGCCGCAGACCGAAGCCATCGACGACGAACCGTTCGATTCGGTGATTTCCGACACGACGCGGATCGAGTAGCCGAACTCCTCGGCGCTCGGCAGGCACGCGACCAGCGCGCGCTTCGCGAGACGGCCGTGGCCGATTTCACGGCGCTTGGGCGAACCCACGCGGCCCGTTTCGCCGGTCGCGAACGGGGGCATGTTGTAGTGGAGCATGAAGCGGTCGCGGTACTCGCCTTCGAGCGCGTCGATGATCTGCTCGTCGCCCTTGGTGCCGAGCGTCGCGACGACCAGCGCCTGCGTTTCGCCGCGCGTGAACAGCGCCGAGCCGTGGGTGCGCGGCAGGACGCCCGTGCGGATCTCGATCGGGCGCACGGTGCGCGTGTCGCGGCCGTCGATGCGCGGCTCGCCATTCAGGATCTGCGAGCGGACGATCTTCGCTTCGAGGTCGAACACGATGTTGCCGACCGTGGCCTTGTCGGCCGCCGTCGTGCCGGCCGCAGCCGCTTCTTCTTCGAGCTTCGCCGAGGTCGCCGCGTAGACTTCCTTCAGCTTGGTCGAACGCTGCTGCTTGTCGCGCAACTGGTATGCGGCGAGCAGGTTGTCGTTGGCGATGGCCGTGACGCGTGCGATGAGCGCTTCGTCCTTCGGGGCCGGCGTCCAGTCCCACTCGGGCTTGCCGCCGTCACGCACCAGTTCGTGGATCGCGTCGATGGCCGTTTGCATCTGCTCGTGGCCGAACACGACCGCGCCGAGCATCACGTCTTCCGGCAGCTGGTCGGCTTCCGATTCCACCATCAGCACCGCGCGCTCCGTACCGGCCACGACGAGGTCGAGGCGCGATTCCTTGATCTGCGCACGCGTCGGGTTGAGCACGTACTCGTTGTTGATGTAGGCAACACGCGCCGCGCCCACCGGGCCGTTGAACGGCAGGCCCGAGATCGCGAGCGCAGCCGACGCGCCGATCAGCGCGGGAATGTCAGCCGGGATTTCCGGATTGATCGACAGGACGTGGATCACGACCTGGACTTCGTTGTAGAAGCCTTCCGGGAAGAGCGGGCGCAGCGGACGGTCGATCAGGCGCGAGATCAGCGTCTCGCCTTCCGACGGACGGCCTTCGCGGCGGAAGAAACCACCCGGGATCTTGCCGGCCGAATAGGTCTTTTCGATGTAGTCGACGGTGAGCGGGAAGAAGTCCTGACCCGGCTTGGCGGTCTTCGCGCCGACGACGGTCGCGAGCACGACGGTGTCTTCGACGTCGACGATGACAGCACCGCTCGCCTGACGGGCGATTTCACCCGTTTCGAGGCGCACGTTGTGCTGGCCCCATTTGAATTCCTTCACGACTTTATTGAACATGGTCATGGTCACTCACTCCTTACTCATTTGTTATGCATTGCCCGCACACGCGGGCGATGCGGCAAGACAGGCTCCGACACCGCGCAGGAAGAGGAGTGTTATGCCATTCCAGCGGATCGCGACCTTGCGACACAGGCGCGCACGATCTGCTGGAATGACACAAAGCTCTGCCCCGAGGCCCGGCCCTGCTGCTTGTACTGCTAGTACTACGTGGTGTTGCTATGCGTTTTGAACCGGCATGCATCGAATGAAGCCTGCTTGAAGCGCACCGTTCAAAAACAAAATGCCTGCATCAGTGGAACTGACACAGGCATCTTTGCGGAAGACCTTCCGATTACTTACGCAGACCCAGCTTCTCGATCAGCGCGCGGTAACGGTCGGCGTCCTTGCCCTTCAGGTAGTCGAGCAGCTTACGGCGTCGGCTCACCATGCGCAGCAGACCGCGGCGGCTGTGGTGATCCTTCGCGTGCGACTTGAAGTGCGAGGTCAGTTCGTTGATACGCGACGTCAGGAGCGCAACCTGAACTTCGGGCGAACCCGTGTCATTGGTGCCGCGCGCGAATTGCGCGACGACGTCGGACTTCTTGATATCTGCTACGGACATTTTGCTTTTCCTTTAAAACAAACGAGCGGTCACGGAAGAAAGGCCGTGCCGTGGCTTGGTTCTGACTGCTGCTTTTACTATCCAACTGTCTTGCCGCGGATTTGCGACAAGGGGCGCATTATAGCACAGCCCGAACTTGCCGCGAACCCGCTTGTAAGGCGCGCCGTCAAGGCCGCTTCATCTGGCAGACGGTGGCCGGCACGGTGCGCTCCGCGGGGAGCGCGAGCACCGTGCGAAAGCCGTATCCGGTGCCTTCGTTGTCGTAACGCACGCCGGGTGTGCCCTGCCTGTCCATCTGCATGACGTAAAGGGGCTGGATCACCTGGTGGTCGTCGGCGCGCATCCACATCGGGTGGAAGCCGGCTTCGTCACCCTTGAAGCGCATGCCTTCCAGCGCCTTCGCGACCGTCTCGGGGTCGGCCGTGCCGGCCGTCGTCATGGCCTGCGCGAGCATCTCGACCATCATCGACATGCGCAGCACCGGGTAGTCGGCCTGGGCCGCCGGGTAACGGGCGCGGAACGCCTTGTACCACGCATCGGAGGCCGCGCCGCCCGCGTTCGGGTGCCAGTCGGCCACCGCGATCACGCGCTTCGCGCCCGCGTCGCCCAGCGCTGCCGGCGCGCCGAGGCTGTTGCCATAGAAGGTGTAGAACTTCGTGTCGAGGCCCTGCTCGCGCGCGGCCTTCACGAGCAGCGAGAGGTCGTTGCCCCAGTTGCCCGTGATGACGGCATCGGCGCCCGCCGCGCGGATCTTGGCCACGTACGGCGCGAAGTCCTTCACGCGGCCAATGGGGTGGAATTCGTCCCCGACGATGGCGATGTCCGGACGGTCCTTCGCCAGCGCCTCGCGCGCGAGCGTGCTCACGACGTGGCCGAAGCTGTAGTCCTGGTTGAGCAGATACACCTTCTTCACCGACTTGTCCGCGGCGATGACGTCGGCGAGCGCGTCCATGCGCATGCCCGCGTGCGCGTCGAAGCGGAAATGCCAGAAGCTGCAGTTCGCGTTGGTGAGCGCCGGGTCGTCCGCGGAGTAGTTGAGGAAGACCTCACGGTTGTCGGGCTCGCGCTCGTTCTGGCGGTCGATCGCCGTCAGGAGCGCCGCCGCGACCGCCGAGCTGTTGCCCTGCATGACATAGCCGATATGGCGATCCTGCGCCGCGCGCAGCTGCACGAGTGCCGCCTCCGGGCTGCCCTTGCTGTCGAGCGTCACCAGTTCGAGCGGATGCCGCCCGTCGCGCAGCGCGACGCCGCCACGCGCATTGACGCGCTCCACGCCGAAGCGCAGGTTGCGCTCGACCGCCGCGCCCGCATCGGCGAACGGGCCGGACATGCCTTCGATCAGCGCAAGCTGGATCGGCTTGCCCGCCGGGGCCTCGTCCGCCTGCACGCCAGTTGCGGCCGCCAGCGCCGCCAGCGCGAACATGGCCGCCGCCGCACGCGTTCTTCCTGCCTTCATGCGCTTTTTCCTCTTTGCTGACTTTTCTGCTGCCAGCCAGTTTTTCATTCGAAGCGCGGATCATAGGCCGCGAGACGGTGCGACGGCAAGGCCGCACTCCCTCGCGCGACCGCACAGGCCAGGCCCGCGAGCGCGGCATGCCGTGTCAAAATAAGAGATCCACATTCACGGCAGTCACCGGAACCTTGCCAACGGGGGACAACATGTTCACGCGCTTCTCAACCTCGCTTGCAACGCACATGCGCCGCGCCACGCGCCGTGCGCGTCTCGGCCTCTTCGCAGGTGTGGGCGCACTCGCGCTCGCAGGCTGCGCGCAACCGTGGCAGCAATTTCACGCGGGTGACGACGCACAGGCCGTGATCGCCCGCTTCGGCCCGCCGGCCGAAATCTACGACCTGCCCGACGGCGGCAAGCGCCTGATGTGGCCGACCCAGCCGATGGGCGAAACCACCACGGCCGCCGACATCGACGCCAGCGGCAAGGTCGTGAACGTGCGCCAGGTCCTGCAGCCCAACGAGTTCTATCGCGCCGAAATCGGCAAGTGGACGCGCACCGACGTGCTCGTGAACTTCGGCCGCCCGGTCGAGACCGCCTACTTCCCGCTGATGAAGAAGGAAGCCTGGACCTACCGTTACCTCGAAGACAACGTCTGGTACATGCTCTACAGCTTCTACTTCGACGACCAGGGCATTCTGCGGCTCACGCAGAAGACACCCGATCCGCTGCACGACCCGGATCGACGCAGCCTGTTCTGACTGCCCTGATCCCGGCGCAGCAAAACAAAACCCCCGCGCTCTTTCGAGCCCGGGGGTTTTTCATTGCCTCATTCGCGCGACAGAGAAGCGAGGCAATATGCCCCGCCACCGCTTACGAGCGCTGCGGATTGAGCTTGTCGCTATCCGACGAATAGAGCTTGTTGAGCGCCGAGATATACGCCTTGGCGGAAGCCGCGACGATGTCCGGATCGGTGCCCACGCCGTTCACGATGCGGCCCGCCTTCGAAAGACGCACCGTCACTTCGCCCTGCGCCTGCGTGCCCGTCGTGATCGCGTTCACCGAGTAGAGCAGCAGTTCCGAGCCGCTGCCCACTTCCGTTTCGATCGCGTTGAGCGTGGCGTCCACTGGGCCGTTGCCTGCCGCTTCGCCCGTCACTTCCTTGCCGTCGGCCGAGAACACGATGCGCGCGTGCGGACGCTCGCCCGTTTCCGAGTGCTGCGCGAGCGAGATGAACTTGTAGTGCTCCTTCTCCTGCGCTTCAGCCGACTCTTCGGTGACGATCGCGATGATGTCTTCGTCGAAGATTTCGGCCTTGCGGTCAGCCAGTTCCTTGAAGCGCGCGAACGCGTTGTTCAGTTCGGCTTCGCTGTCGAGCGCGATGCCCAGTTCCTGCAGACGCTGCTTGAACGCGTTGCGGCCCGAGAGCTTGCCGAGCACGATCTTGTTTGCGCTCCAGCCCACGTCTTCCGCGCGCATGATCTCGTAGGTGTCACGCGCCTTGAGCACGCCGTCCTGGTGAATGCCCGAGGCGTGCGCGAACGCGTTGGCGCCGACCACGGCCTTGTTCGGCTGCACGACGAAACCGGTGATCTGCGAAACGAGCTTCGAAGCCGGCACGATTTGCGTGGTGTCGACGCCGAGATCGAGGCCGAAGTAGTCCTTGCGGGTCTTCACGGCCATGACGATTTCTTCGAGCGACGTGTTGCCCGCGCGCTCGCCGAGACCGTTGATCGTGCACTCCACCTGGCGCGCACCGCCAATCTGCACGCCGGCCAGCGAGTTCGCCACGGCCATGCCGAGGTCGTTGTGGCAATGCACCGAGAACACGGCCTTGTCCGAGTTCGGAATGCGCTCGCGCAGCGTCTTCACGAGGTTGCCGTAGAGCTCGGGAATGCCGTAGCCGACCGTATCGGCGATATTGATCGTGGTCGCGCCTTCGTTGATGACGGCTTCGAGCACGCGGCACAGGAAGTCCATGTCCGAGCGGCTGCCGTCTTCGGGCGAGAATTCCACATCGTTCGTGAACTTGCGCGCGAAGCGCACGGCCAGCTTCGCCTGCTCGAGCACCTGCTCGGGCGACATGCGCAGCTTCTTCTCCATGTGCAGCGCCGAGGTGGCGATGAACGTGTGGATACGGAAGTGGTCGGCGGGCTTGAGCGCGTCGGCGGCGCGCTGGATGTCCTTGTCGTTCGCGCGGGCGAGCGAGCAGATCGTGCTGTCCTTGATCATGCCGGCGATCGTATGGATCGCGTCGAAGTCGCCGTTCGAGCTGGCCGCGAAGCCGGCTTCGATGACGTCCACCTTCATCCGCTCGAGCTGCTTCGCGATGCGGATCTTCTCTTCCTTCGTCATCGACGCACCGGGCGACTGCTCGCCGTCACGCAACGTCGTATCGAAGATGATGAGCTTGTCTGCTGCCATTTCGGGTCTCCAGGGGGACTTGTTCAGTGTCTAAAACGGATTTCGGGTGTTCGCGCCACCGATGGCGACGCTGACAATGAACGAGGCTTACGGAGGGCGAGCGAGATCAGCGCGGCAGGCGCGCTAGCGCTAGCGTGCCTAGCAGCGCGCCGGCTTGAAGGGAAAAGAGGGGGAACTGGATGGTGTCCATGCAGCCGACTATAGCCGGAATCCGCCGATAGCGCAATTGGAGGTGACCTGCGTGGGCGGCCGCCAAGAGAAAAAGGGCCGCGCTCACGCGCAGCCCTCCTTCCATCCATCCTCCACCCTCGCCCTAGCGCTCCCGCGGCGACGAACGCGCCGGATTCGCGCGCCCGCGCATCGCCTGATACGCCCAGAACGCGTAGCCCGAAAGCCCGTAGAGCACGAACAGGCCGAACAGCATCAGCGGCGGGTCCGACGAAACCAGCACGAACGCCACGACCACGAGCAGCGTGGCCGCGAACGGCACGCGGTGGCGCACGTCGAGCGCTTTGCCGCTGTAGAACGGCGCGTTGGACACCATCGTCACGCCTGCATAGATAGTCAGCACGAAGGCGACCCACGGCAGCCAGGACAGCTTGACGGGCACGCGGTTGTCGGTGGCGAGCCACACGAAGCCGGCGATCAGCGCCGCCGCTGCCGGACTCGGCAGCCCCTGGAAGAAGCGCTTGTCCACCACGCCGATGTTCGTGTTGAAGCGCGCAAGACGCAGTGCCGCTCCTGAACAGTAGACAAAAGCCGCCAGCCAGCCCCAGCGCCCGAGATCCTTGAGCACCCATTCATACATCACGAGCGCGGGCGCCACGCCGAACGACACCATGTCCGAAAGGCTGTCGAACTGCTCGCCGAACGCGCTCTGCGAATGCGTCATGCGCGCGACGCGCCCGTCCATGCCGTCGAGCACCATCGCCACGAAGATGGCGATGGCCGCCACTTCGAAACGCACGTTCATGGCCTGCACGACTGCAAAGAAGCCGCAGAAGAGCGCGGCCGTCGTGAACGCGTTGGGCAGCAGATAGATGCCCCGCTTCTTCAGGAACTCCTGACGCGCCGCGCGCCGGTTCGCGGCGACGCCCATCGGCTCCTGCACCGACTTGTTGCGGCGAAACGGCCGCGGCAGCGGCGCGCCGGCCGGGTTACGGGGTCGACGCTGTTTGAATCCGGCCATCGCAGCCCTCCTTTATGCCGACTGGGTCGGCAGTTCGGCGAGGATCGTCGACGAGGCGGACACCTTCTCGCCGATCGACACGCGCGGGCGGCTGCCCACGGGCAGGTAGACGT
>DATBXG010000334.1:0-4007 GCA_036514415.1 Paraburkholderia sp. | reverse complement strand
GAGCCGCTCGTGGTGATCGATTACGCGCACACGCCGGACGCGCTCGAGAAGACGCTCGAAGCGCTGCGCCCAATTGCTGCCGCGCGCGGCGGCCAGCTCGTCTGCATGTTCGGCTGCGGCGGCGATCGCGACGCGACCAAGCGCCCGCTCATGGGCGCGATCGCGGAACGCCTCGCCGACCAGGTCGTCGTGACGAGCGACAACCCGCGCAGCGAATCCCCGGCCGCGATCATCGACCAGATCGCGCAAGGCATGCGCGACGCCGCGAAGGCGCGCCGCATCGAGGACCGCGCGAGCGCGATCCTGCAGGCGGTGCGCGGCGCGGCGCGCGAAGACGTCGTCGTGCTGGCCGGCAAGGGCCATGAGGCGACCCAGGAAATCATGGGCAAGAAGCGCGCGTTCTCCGATCAGGACCATGCGCGGCTTGCTCTCGCAGCCCGTGCCACGCACGGGCGCGGAGGTGGTGAATGACGATGCTCTCCCTGCGCGAAGCAGCGGCGCTGATTCCCGGCGCGAGCGTACTCGGCGACGAGAACGCAACGTTCGAGCGCATTTCGACCGACAGCCGCACGGCGGGCCCGGGCGATCTCTTCGTCGCGCTCAAAGGCGACCGTTTCGACGCGCACGACTTTCTCGGCGAGGTCGCGAACCGTCACGTGAGCGCGGTCCTCGTCTCGCGCAGCCCCGGCGACTGGCGCATTCCCGCGCTGCGCGTGGACGACACGCGCACGGCGCTCGGCGCGCTTGCGCTCGGCTGGCGTCGGCGTTTCTCGATGCCGCTCGTCGCCGTGACGGGCAGCAACGGCAAGACGACGGTCAAGGAAATGATCGCGTCGATTTTCGAGGCGGCCGTCGGAAAAAATTCGCGTCTCGCGACGGCCGGAAACCTCAATAACGACATCGGCGTGCCGTTAACGTTGCTGCGCTTGAGCAGCGCACATCGGCTGGCTGTGGTCGAACTCGGCATGAATCACCCGGGCGAGACCGATCTGCTCGCGAAGTTCGCCGAGCCGACCGTGGCGGTGGTGAACAACGCGCAGCGCGAGCATCAGGAATTCATGGCGACGGTGGAAGCCGTCGCGCTCGAGCATGCGAGCGTGATTCACGCGCTCAAACCCACGGGCGTCGCGGTGTTTCCGGCCGACGATGCCTACGCGAGCATCTGGCGCGTGGCAGCAACCGGTTCACGCATTCTCGATTTCGCGCTGCATACGGATGCGAGCGCGGTCGAGGCGGCGGTCACCGGCAAACTCGTTGGCGTGGGTCGCAACCGTCTCGCGATCGCGACGCCGGAAGGCCAGCTCGAAGTGGAGTTGAAGGTGCTTGGCGCGCACAACGCGCACAACGCGCTTGCGGCCACGGCGGCGGCGATTGCGGCGGGCGTGCCGCTCGAGGCGATCGCGCGCGGGCTGGAGGCGTTCGAGCCGGTGAAGGGCCGCTTGCAGGTGAAGCGCGCGGCGCTCGGGGAACTCGCGGGCGCAACGGTGATCGACGACACCTACAACGCGAACCCCGATTCGGTGCGTGCGGCGATCGACGTGCTTGCTTCGCACGCGTCGCCGCGCGTGCTCGTGCTGGGCGATATGGGCGAAGTCGGCGACGACGGTCCCGCGTTTCACCGCGAGGTGGGCGCTTATGCGAACGAACGCGGCATCGACGCGCTCCATACGCTCGGTGACGCGGCACGTGATAGCGCAGCGGCGTTCGGCGCGCGCGCGTTGCATGCGGCGGACGTCGCCGAACTCGTGCGCGCGCTGTCTGGCGGCGGTTACGGCGCCGGCGCGACGATTCTCGTGAAAGGCTCGCGCTTCATGCAGATGGAGCGAGTTGTGGCGGCTCTCACAAATCCGCAAACCCCAGCGCCGGACGCGAAGTCCGGCGCGCACTGAAATACAAAGGAATACAAGGCATGCTACTGGCGCTGGCGCAATGGCTGCAGAATGACGCAAGCTTCTTGCGCGTGTTCAGTTATCTGACGTTCCGTGCGGTGATGGCCACCATCACCGCGATGGCGATCGGGCTCTTCCTCGGCCCGTGGGTGATCCGCAAGCTCACCGCGATGAAGGTCGGCCAGGCCGTGCGTACGGATGGCCCGCAAACTCACCTCGTGAAGTCCGGCACGCCCACCATGGGCGGCGTGCTCATTCTGCTGGGCATCGCGGTTTCCACGCTGCTGTGGGGTGACCTCACGAACCGCTTCATCTGGATCGTGATGCTGGTCACGTTCGGCTTTGGCGCGATCGGCTGGGTCGACGACTATCGCAAGGTCGTCTACAAGGACCCGCGTGGCATGTCTTCGCGCGAGAAGTACTTCTGGCAGTCGGTGATCGGCCTCTTCGCGGCGGTGTACCTCGCGTTCAGCGTTTCCGAGGCGAGCAACGTTCGCGTGTTCGATCTCTTCACGGCGTGGGTGCGGAGCGGTCTTTCGATGGGCCTGCCCGCGCGCGCGGACCTGCTGTTGCCGTTCCTCAAGTCGATCAGCTATCCGCTCGGCGTGTGGGGCTTCATCGCGCTCACGTACTTCGTGATCGTCGGCGCGAGCAACGCTGTGAACCTCACCGACGGTCTCGACGGCCTCGTCATCATGCCGGTCGTGCTGGTCGGCGCATCGCTCGGCGTGTTCGCCTACGTGATGGGCAGCTCGGTCTACTCGAAGTATCTGCTCTTTCCGCACATTCCCGGCGCGGGCGAACTGCTCATCTTCTGTTCGGCGATGGGCGGGGCAGGGCTCGCGTTCCTCTGGTTCAACACGTATCCGGCCCAGGTGTTCATGGGCGACGTGGGCGCGCTCGCGCTCGGCGGCGCGCTCGGCACCATCGCGGTGATCGTGCGTCAGGAAATCGTGCTCTTCATCATGGGCGGCATCTTCGTCGCGGAGACGGTCTCCGTGATGCTGCAGGTCACCTGGTTCAAGTACACGAAAAAGCGTTACGGCGAAGGGCGCCGCATCTTCAAGATGGCGCCGCTGCATCACCATTTCGAACTGTCTGGCTGGAAAGAAACGCAGGTTGTCGTGCGTTTCTGGGTCATCACGCTGATGCTGTGTCTGATCGGTTTGTCCACGCTCAAGCTGCGCTGAGTCATTGCGCTAATTCACCAAGCAAGGAAGGGAAGCAAGCGATGTTCGGCGAGAAGTTTCGGGATCGGCAAAAGCCGATGGTGCTCGTGCTGGGACTCGGGGAATCGGGTCTCGCGATGGCGCGCTGGTGCGTGCGGCATGGTTGCCGCCTGCGCATTGCCGACACGCGCGAAGCGCCGCCCAATCTTGCCGAACTCGCGGTGCACGGCATCGAAGCCGACTTCGTGGGCGGACCGTTCACGACCACGCTGCTCGACGGCGTGGAACTCGTGGCCATCAGCCCCGGACTTTCGCCGCTCGCCCAGGATCTCGTGCCGCTGATCGCAGCGGCGCGCGAGCGCGGCATCGAAGTGTGGGGCGAGCTCGAACTCTTCGCGCAGGCGCTGCGTCATCTCGGCGAGAGCGGCTACGCGCCGAAGGTGCTCGCCATCACCGGCACGAACGGCAAGACCACTACGACGAGCCTCACGGGCATGCTTTGCGAGCGTGCGGGCAAGCGCGTTGCGGTGGCGGGCAACATCAGTCCGGCCATGCTCGACAAGCTCGCCGAAGCCATCGACAACACCGCGCTGCCCGACGTCTGGGTGCTCGAGCTGTCGAGCTTCCAGCTGGAGACGGCGCATACGTTCGAGCCCGATGCCGCGGCGGTCCTCAACATCACGCAGGACCACCTCGACTGGCACGGCGGCCTCGACGCCTACGCGGCCGCGAAGGGCCGCATCTTCGGGCCGCGCACGACGCGCGTGCTCAACCGCGACGACGCACGCGTGATGTCGCTCGCTAGCGTGAAGGGAAGTGTCGGCGCGAAGATCGTGACCTTCGGCCTGAACGAGCCGCAACACGAAGGCGACCTGGGTCTCTTGCGCGAGAACGGCATGCAGTGGCTCGTGCAGGCGCACGACCTCGACGCGCACGACGAACCTGTCTC
>DATBXG010000333.1:0-2440 GCA_036514415.1 Paraburkholderia sp. | reverse complement strand
GGCTTGTCGCTGGCCTTCTCCAGTTCGCCGCCGCCGCGATAGGCGGGCAGCGCCACCGCGAACAGGAAGTACACCTGAGAAAGTCCGAAGCCGAAGGCGCCGATCGTGATCACCTGGTTCCAGTCGGTGAACTGGGCCGGGTAGTCGGCATAGCGGCGCGGCATCCCGGCGAGGCCGACGAAGTGCATCGGCAGGAACGCGAGGTTGAAGAAGATGAGCGAGCACCAGAAGTGGATCTTGCCGCGCATCTCGTTGTACATCCAGCCGGTCCATTTTGGCGCCCAGTAGTACCACCCAGCGAATAGCGCGAATAATGACCCCGCCACCAGCACGTAATGGAAGTGCGCCACCACGAAGTAAGTACCGTGATACTGGATGTCGAGCGGCGCCATGGCGAGCATCAGGCCCGAGAGACCGCCGAACGTGAACACGATCAGGAAGCCCACCGCAAACAGCATCGGCGTTTCGAAGGTGAGCGAGCCGCGCCACATCGTGGCGACCCAGTTGAACACCTTCACGCCCGTGGGCACGGCGATCAGCATGGTCGCGTACATGAAGAAGAGCTGGCCCGTGACCGGCATGCCGGTCGCGAACATGTGGTGCGCCCAGACCATGAACGAGAGAATCGCGATCGAAGCCGTGGCGTACACCATCGAGCTATAGCCGAACAGCGGCTTGCGCGAGAACGCCGGAATGACCTGCGAGACGATCCCGAACGCCGGCAAGATCATGATGTAGACCTCGGGGTGCCCGAAGAACCAGAAGATGTGCTGGTACATGACCGGGTCGCCGCCGCCCGCTGCGTTGAAGAAGCTCGTGCCGAAGTGGCGGTCGAACAGCAGCATCGTGATCGCGCCCGCGAGCACCGGCATCACGGCGATCAGCAGGTACGCGGTGATGAGCCACGTCCACACGAACATCGGCATCTTCATGAGCGTCATGCCCGGCGCGCGCAGGTTCAGGATCGTCACGACGATGTTGATGCCGCCCATGATCGACGAGGCGCCCATGATGTGCACCGCGAAGATCGCGAAGTCCATGCCCGGGCCCATCTGCGTGGAGAGCGGCGCGTAGAGCGTCCAGCCCGCGGCGGTCGCGCCGCCCGGCGAGAAGAACGAGCCGACCAGCAGACACGCCGCGGCGGGCAGCAGCCAGAAGCTGAAGTTGTTCATGCGCGCGAACGCCATGTCCGAGGCGCCGATCTGCAGCGGAATCATCCAGTTCGCGAAGCCCACAAACGCCGGCATGATCGCGCCGAACACCATGATGAGGCCGTGCATCGTGGTGAGCTGGTTGAAGAACTCGGGGCGCATGATCTGCATGCCCGGCTCGAACAGCTCCGCGCGAATGGCGAGCGCCATGACGCCGCCCGACAGGAACATCACGAACGAGAAGAGCAGATACAGCGTTCCGATGTCCTTGTGGTTCGTCGCCAGCAGCCAGCGCCGCCAGCCGTGAGGCGTGGCGTGCGCGTGGTCGCCGTGCACGTGGCCGTGCCCCCCAACTACATCGTGTCCGATGCTAGACATGACTATCTCCTGTCGGTCCGGATCTGGCGCTTTCGCGCCTGACTCCTGCCCCATGCAATTGAGTTGCGGAAGCGAATTGCGTTGTGTCTCTTGCTGCAGCGTTTGCCTGCTTTGTTATGTGCTCGCGCAGCGCTTGTCGTGCGTCTCCTGCTGCCTGCCGTACTTTCGCCCGGCCCTGTCAGGCCGCCGCGCTGATCTCCACCCGGCGCGCTTCCTTCGCGTTCGCGCCGCCCGTGATCGTTTCCGGCTTCTTCAGAATGATGTGGTCTTCGGCGATGCCGGCCGCCTTCAGCGCGTCGCGCACTGCCTGCGCGCGGCGTTTGGCGAGGTCGGCGTTCGTGTTGGCGTTTCCGCTCGAATCGGTGTAGCCCGAGAGCGTGAACTTCGCGTCGGGGTGTGCCTTCGCGTAGTCGGCAGCGGCCTGGATGGCGTCCTTCGCGTCGGCAGGCAGCGTGCTCTTGCCCACTTCGAAGTAGACGCTTGCCGGCAGTGCAGCCGTTGACTGCGCCGCGCCCGACGCCTGCTCGGCGCCGCTTGCCGCCGTCGTGCCGCTCGCAGCACCCGCTTCGGTGGCGCCGCTTGCCGCGCCCGCCTCTTGCGCGCCGCTCGCTGCGGTCGCGCCCGCTGCGGCGGTATGGTCGCCGCCCTCGGGCATCTTGCCGTTACGTGCGTCGGCCACCTGGCGCGGCTGCAGAATATCGCCGGTATGGTTGCCCCACGTATTGCGCTCGAACGTGATGACCGAGGCGATCTCGACGTCGTTGAGCGTGGGCGCCCACGAAGGCATGGCGTTCTTGCCCTTCAGGACGATGCTCACGTGCTCGGCGATCGGACCGTTGGCGATCTTGCTGCCGTCGAGCGCCGGGAATGCGCCCGCGCCCTTGCCGGTGGGCTGGTGGCACACCGCGCAG
>DATBXG010000332.1:0-4190 GCA_036514415.1 Paraburkholderia sp. | reverse complement strand
GCCCGGCCGCGCGAGCGCGACGATCGCCCAGTCGTTGCCCGGCTCGCGGCGGCGGCGCGTTTCCCAGCCGTCGCCCATGTTCACGCCGCGGCCCGGCATGAGGATCGTGGAAGCGAGTCCGAAGTGCTGGTTGTTGGCCGCAACGAGATACGCGCCGTTCTCGATCGCCGCGAGATCGACGAGGCTGCCGCGCTCCACTGTGCTCCAGTCGCGCCGGGGCTGACCGTACACGCGCAGACGCGCGAGGCCCCCGTCGGGATAGAGATTCACGCGCAGATGCGTGAACGCGCGCGTATCACTCACTTCGACGTAGTGGTGCTGGTTGCCCTGCAAGGTCGTCGCCGGGACGATGGTCTGCCAGTCGGCGTTGTCACCGGGCGTTTCGTCGTCGCCCAACTGCGCGTGGCACGCCTCGATCGAAGCCGCCGGCGGAAAGTTGCCCGTGAAATGGCTCGTGTCGAGGTCCAGGCCGTAAATCACGCCCGGGCGCGCGAGGCGCACGATGCAGAAGTCGTGGCCCGTCGTGCGCTTGCGGCGCGTTTCCCAGCCATCCATCCACTTGCCGTGGTCGTCGTACTTGCCGGGGATGAAGACCGCGGGCTGCGGATCGAGCATGCGCTCCTTCGGCGCGAAGAACTCGTCGCTCGCGTGGAGCGCACGGGCGCCCAGACGCGGATCGGCGAGGTTCATGTAGCGGCGCGTGAAAACGGGGGCGTTGGGGTCGAGAGTCGGAATGGCCATGATGGTGTCGTGTGTTCAGTTGATCGAAGGAAAAAGGCAGCCGATGCCGCGTGAAGGCTCAGGCGTGAGCAGGCTTGCCGCCGAGCGCGCCTTCCTCGCCTTGCGCTTGCGCTGCATCGCCGGCGCCGGCCGGCACGTAGAGGAAGCCTTCGTCGAGGTTCAGCACGCGTTTGGCGCGCGCCTTGTCGATGTCGTGCTCCCACACCGCGACCACCACCGTCGCGACACAGTTGCCGATCAGGTTCGTGAGCGCGCGGGCAATGCCGACAAACCAGTCCACCGGCAGGATCAGCACGAGGCCGAGCACGGGAATCGCGGGAATGGCGGAAAGCGTGGCGGCGAGGATCACGATGGCCGAGCCGGGAATGCCGTGCGCGCCCTTCGAGGTCACGAGCGAGACCAGCACCACGACGATGAGGTCGTGCATCGAGAGCGGCGTGTTGGTGGCCTGCGCGATGAAAATCACGGCGAGCGTGAGGTAGATCGAAAAGCCGTCGAGGTTGAACGAGTAGCCGGTCGGGATCACGAGACCCACGGTGGAGTCCTTCACGCCCATCCATTCGAGCTTGCGCATGATCTGCGGCAGCACGGCGTCCGACGAGGCGGTGCCGAGCACGATCGAAAGCTCTTCGCGCAGATAGCGGATCAGCTTGAACACGCTGAAGCCCGCCAGCCGCATGACGACGCCGAGCACGACCGCGACGAACACGATGCAGCTCGCGTAGAAGACGATCACGAGCAGGCCGAGCTGCTTGAGCGACGCGACGCCGTAGGTGCCGGTCGTGAACGCGATCGCCCCGAGCACGCCGAGCGGCGCGAGCTTGATGATGAAGCCCATCACGCGGAAGAACACTTGCGCGAGCTCGTCGATGATCGTATTCACGCGCTGCGCCTTCGGCCCGAGCAGCGAGAGCGCGCTGCCGAACAGCACCGAGAACACGAGAATCTGCAGGATGTCGCCCTTCGCAAACGCGTCGAAGGCCGTGTCGGGAATGATCTTGAGCAGGAACGCGGCGGTGTCCTTGAGACTCTTCGCGTGCTCGGTGTAGGTCGCGAGCGAAGCGGCGTCGAGCGAATGCAGGTCTACGTTCATGCCGGCGCCCGGACGCGTGACGTACGCGAGCACGGCGCCGATCACGAGGGCGAGCGTCGTCATCGCCTCGAAGTAGACCACCGACTTCAGGCCGACTCGGCCCACCTTCTTCAGGTCGCCCGCGTGCGCCATGCCGCTCACGACCACGCAGAACACGATCGGCCCGATCACCATCTTGATGAGCTTGAGAAAACCGTCGCCGAGCGGCCGCAGCGACTGGGCAAAATGGGGAAACACCGCGCCTAAAACGATGCCCAGCACGAGGGCGATCACTACGCGGCCAAACAGCGAATTGAAGAACTTCGTCACGACTCTCTCCTGAGGGCAAGTGGAGCAAGCAACTGTTCCGACTGGTCTGACCAGCACTGTTATAGCGGATAGTAGGAAGCCGATATACCGGAGTCAAGGTTAGGAAGCGCGGTGTTTACCCTTGTCCGGTCTGACCAGTTTGCGGGCCGGAGCGCAACCCTATACGGGCGCTTGGGCAGTGCTTTGACGCGACGCTCCATGCGAGTGCGCGAAGCAGGACTACAATACCGGTCAGACCACGCGAGATGCCCGCGCCATCCGATGAAGAACCTTCCGCACACCGTCACCGACGCCGCCATTGCCACGATCCGCGAACGGATCGAGGGCGGCCTGTATCCGGTCGGCAGCCTGCTGCCCGCGCAGCGGCAACTTTCGGAGGAACTGGCGATCAGCCGCGCGTCGCTGCGCGAGGCGCTCTCCACGCTCGAAGCGCTCGGCATGCTGTCGATCCGCGCGGGCAAGGGCGTCTACGTGACGAGCGCGCAAGCCGCGAGTGCGCACCCGTGGCGCTTCGCCGATCAGTCGTCGCTGCCCGACACCTACCAGATGCGCTACGCGCTCGAAGGCTTCGCCGCGCGCATGGCGGCGCTCGCCATCGGCGACGCCGACGTCGCGTGGCTCGAAGCGAACACCGAGGCGTTGCACGGCGCCCTCGCCTGCGAGGAGCTCGACGAAGCCGCACAACTCGACTTCGAGTTCCACATGCGCATCGTGAATCTCGCGGGCAACGCGGCGATCGAGTCGATCCTGCGCAGCAGCGCCGACATCATGAAGGAAAGCCAGCGCATGCCGTTCTACCGGCGCGAGCGCGTGCTGTCCACGCACCGCGAGCACGCGCTGATCGTGGCGGCGCTCAAGGCGCGCGATTCCGCGGCGGCCGGCGAGGCGATCGAGGCGCACATCGCCAACGCGGCGCAGCGCGCGGGCGTGTACTTTCCGACTCCGCCAGCGTTCGCCGGTGCGGCGCAAAGCGCGATCGAAAAGTAAGGACGAAAAAAAACCGCCCCGAGGAGCGGTTTTTCATGCGGCGAGGAGCGTGCTTACTTCGCGTTCGCGAAAGCAACCGCCGTGTCCAGCATGCGGTTCGAGAAGCCCCACTCGTTGTCGTACCAGCTCGACACCTTCACGAGACGGCCCGAGACCTTCGTGAGCGTGGAGTCGAACGTCGACGATGCCGGGTTGTGGTTGAAGTCGATCGACACCAGCGGTGCGTCGTTGTAGCCCAGGATGCCCTTGAGCGTGCCTTCCGAAGCTTCCTTCATGATCGCGTTGACTTCTTCAACCGTCGTGTCGCGCTTTGCGATGAACGACAGGTCGACGATCGACACGTTGATGGTCGGGACGCGGATGGCGTAGCCGTCCAGCTTGCCGTTCAGTTCCGGCAGCACGAGGCCGACGGCCGAAGCGGCGCCCGTCTTCGTCGGGATCTGGCTGTGCGTGGCCGAGCGCGCGCGGCGCAGGTCTTCGTGGTACACGTCGGTCAGGACCTGGTCGTTCGTGTACGCGTGGATCGTCGTCATCAGGCCGGTTTCGAGGCCGATCTTGTCGTTCAGCGGCTTGACGAGCGGTGCCAGGCAGTTGGTCGTGCACGATGCGTTCGAGATGACCGTGTGTTCGGCCTTCAGCACGTTGTGGTTCACGCCGTAGACGATGGTCGCGTCGACGTCCTTACCGCCCGGCGCCGAGATGATGACCTTCTTCGCGCCGCCCTTCAGGTGGGCGCTTGCCTTTTCCTTGGTCGTGAAGAAGCCCGTGCATTCGAACACGATGTCGACGCCCAGCTCGCCCCACGGCAGTTCTGCCGGGTTGCGGTTGGCCAGCACGCGGATACGGTCGCCATTGACGACGAGGTAGTCGCCGTCGACGGTCACTTCGCCCGGGAACTTGCCGTGAGCCGTGTCGTACTGCGTCAGGTGAGCGTTGGTCTTCGCGTCACCCAGGTCGTTGATCGCAACGATCTGGATGTCGTGCTTCTTGCCGTTCTCGTAGAGGGCGCGAAGCGTGTTACGGCCGATGCGGCCGTAGCCGTTGATAGCGACGCGAATGG
>DATBXG010000331.1:0-7649 GCA_036514415.1 Paraburkholderia sp. | reverse complement strand
GTCTTCGGTATGCGGCACGAAGCTGCCCGTGGTCGCGCAGGTCGAAAGCTGATCCACGAGCACGCGCAACAGACGCGCGCGCTGCGCTTCGCCCTCTTCCTCCACCGGCGTCACACGCAGATGCTCGAGGATCGCACGCACGAGCGGCGACACCATCACCGCGCAGCTCGTTGCCGGCATACGCGCGCACAGGTCGCGGCTGATGTACACCGAGCAATGCACGGTCTCCTGCTCGTTGAAGCCCACGTGCTCGGTGCCCGGCGCGATCCAGAGCCCGAGATGCGGCGGCGTGATGTAGTGCTCATCCCCCGCCTTCACCTCGGTCGTGCCGCTGAACGCATAGACGAACTCGCCCCACGGGTGGCACATCTGCGGATACGTGGCGTGCGAAGGCATGTGCTCCATGCGGAAGAACACGGGCGTGGGCAGCACGTCGGTGAAGGGGGGCAGGCGCAGATAGCGCGCCGGGCGAGCACGGTCAGGTGTTTTGGGCATGGCGGTCTGGGGCTATCGATTGTCAGTTTTGCGCTATATGCGCGCATCCCGACGCATCAATACTACGCTCGCAACCGCAAAACTTCACCCACCTTCAGCACCGGTCATCAAGTCAGTGAGTCCGCAATGAGAAAGCAAGTCGACGCAACGGCCCTGGCCATCATGGTGGCGCTATGCCTCGCGTGGGGTCTGCAGCAGGCCGCGATCAAGGCGGTGGCCGGGGACATCCCGCCCATGCTGCAGATCGGGCTGCGCTCGGGCGTGGCGGCAGGCCTCGTGTGGCTCTTCAACCGGCTCGTTTCGCGCGAGCGCTGGCTTCCAGGCGTCGCGCGCGGCGCGGGGCTCGCCACGGGCGGCCTGTTCGCGCTCGAATTCGTGTTCGTCGCCATGGGCCTGCGCTGGACCAATGCGTCGCACATGGCCGTCTTCATCTATACCGCGCCGATGTTCGCGGCCATCGGACTGCATCTGCGCCTGCCCGACGAACGGCTCGCGCGGCTGCAATGGAGCGGCATCGCGATCGCCTTCGCGGGCATCGCCATCACGTTCCTCGGCCCCGCGCTGCTGGGCGGCGGATCGCCCGCTTCGCCGCTGTGGCTGCTCGGCGACTTCCTGGGTCTGTGCGCGGGCGCGGCCTGGGGGCTCACCACCGTCGTCGTGCGCACGAGCCGCCTGAGCGAAGCGCCCGCCACGCAAACGCTGTTCTATCAACTGGCCGGCGCCTTCGTCGTGCTGGTGCCGTTCGCGGCCCTGACCGGGCAGACGCACTTTCAAGGCACGCCGCTCGCGTGGGCAAGCCTTGCGTTCCAGACACTGCTCGTCTCGTTCGTGAGCTATCTCGTGTGGTTCTGGCTGCTGCGCCGCTATCTGGCCGCGCGCCTTGGCGTGCTCTCGTTCATGTCGCCGCTGTTCGGGGTGGCGTTCGGCGTGGTGCTGCTGCACGAGCGCGTGGAACCCGCGTTCCTGTTTGGCTCGACGCTCGTGCTGCTCGGCCTGCTCGTGGTGAACGCGCAAGGCTGGGTCCGCCAGGCCTTTGGCCGCCGCACGGGAAACGCGAGCGGCGCCCAGGCTTCCTGACTTGCCTCTGGCGGGTGAATGCGGTTCGTCGCTATGCCACCGCGTCACCGCGCTTGCCTGGCGGCAGTTCGCGCACGACCACATAGTCGGGATCGCGCTGCTGCCGCGCGAAGATCGCAAGCATCTCGCGCCATGCGGGCCAGAGTCCCGCATAAGGCTTCGGCATCTGCGAGGCCACGGCGTCATGAAAGCCGGGCAGCGCGTGAAACGGCACGCCCGGAAACATGTGATGCTCGATGTGGTAGTTCATGTTCCAGTAGAGAAAACGCAGCACCGGATCGAGCTTCACCGTCCGGCTCGAGACACGGTGATCGAGCACATTCTCCTTGAGCCCCGTGTGCTGCGTGAGCGCGCAGAGTTCGTGCAGCCAGGTGCCATAAGCGCGCGCGACGAACAGGAACAGGATCGGCAGCCAGCTATGCGCGATCAGCGCCCAGGCGAACACGGCCACGTAGCACGCAAGCAGCACACGCGAATTCGCGCACATCTTGCGGTACTCCGCTTCGGGCACGACCTCTTTCGCGCCCTTCGTGACGATGCCGAAGCTATGCAGCACGATCGCGCCGAGAAACTGCCTGCCATGCGAGATGCGCAGGAAATCGGTCACGAGCTTGACGTAGCTGAGCGGCCGCCTGAACGCCAGTTCGGGGTCCTGATAAGGCTCGGCGGTCAGATGCGTGAAGGTGTGATGCCGCGCATGCAGCCAGCGGCTGTACACCTGCTCGCGCCACGACATGAAGCAGATGAGCCAGTAGGCGGTCTCGTTCATCCAGCGCGTCCTGAACGCCGTCCCGTGCCCCAGCTCATGCGCCGCAGCCTCGCTGAACGCGAACACCGTGCCGTACAGCAGGAAGGCGGGAATCGCCCAGACCGTACCGAGCGAGAACCATGCGAGCACGCCGGTCGCCGCGACGAGCGCGAGGAAACCACCCACCTGGATCAGCCCCCGCGTGTCGGTGCGCGTGGAAAATGCCTTGAGGCGCTTGCGGTCGATGTCCACCCGGTACCACGCATTCATGTCGATGTTCATTGCCGTGCTCCGCGCGAGGTTGGCTGTTTCCCTGGTTGCCTGTTTCACCGGTACGAACCCGCGTACTTCTGCACGGGTGCGAGATTGTCGCGCGTGACGAAGCTCGGACCGGAACTCACTGTCGAACCGGTATAAACCGGCTTGAGGTCGTACTTCGCCAGACGCGCCGCCACCTTCCTGTCGTCCTTGAGCGCAGCGACGATGTGCGCCGGGTCCGTGGTCTTGTCGCGCACCGCGATCGCCATGGCCGCCACAGAGAGATAACCTTGAAGATAGGGCTGCTGATCAATGGCGAACTGGATCTGCCCCGCCTGGATCGCCTTGAGGATATCCGGCGAAAGATCGAAGGTCGCCACATAGAGCTTGCCGGCCTTGCCCGCGTCGTTCACGCCGCGCAGCACGCCCATGGCCTGGTCGGGGCCGAGCGCGAGAATCGCATGCGTGTCGGGATGCGAGCGCAGATACGCGGCCACCTTGCTTTCGATGACGGTCGGGTCCTCGCCGCTATCCATCGTGGACTTCTTGTAGTCGGCGCCAATGGCGTCGGCAAAGCCCTTGCAGCGGTCCCAGAGCGCCTGGATGTCCGCACCGTGATTCACGCAGAGAAAGTCGTGTATGCCGGCCGCCCTGGCGCGCTCGCCCGCTGCCTTGCCGGCCTCGTATTCGGCCTGCCCCACATGCAGGATCGCACCGAGTTTCATGCCCGGTTCCGGGCCGCCGTTGATCGTGATGAGCGGAATATGCTTGGCCTTCACGCCCGCCAGCCCCTTCTGGATCATCTCCAGATTCGGCACGGTGGTGATGACGCCCGCGTAGTTGCGTGCCGAAGCCTGCTCGAGAAGGCGGACCATGTCGCCGGTGTCGCCCGTGGGCGGATTGCGGTAATCCACCGGCACGCCGAAGTCCTCGCTCGCATCGCGCATGCCGTTTTTCACGGTGTTCCACCACACGTTCGAATCGGAGCCGTGACTCACCATCACGAATCGCTCTTCCGCGCTGGCCGGGTTCGCCACGAATCCGCTACCTAGCGCCAATGCTGCAAGCGCGGTCGCGCACACGCGGCCCACGCGAAATCGAGTCATGTTCATGGGGATGTCTCCAGTTTGTGTAGTGTCGATGCCCGAACGGGCCGGCCCGGCTGTGACTGACCGCCCGGGACGCCTAAAATGTAGTTGATTGAATTTCCGCTCTCAAACGGATTCTTGAGGAAATTTCCTCACTACCATCCACGGAAACCGCGCATGAACACGAGACGCAAACCCACGATGGACGACGTCGCGAAGGCCGCGGGTGTGAGCTATTCGACGGTCGAACGCGTGTTGAACGGGCGAGGCGGCGTGGCGCGCGACAAGGAAGCGCGCGTGCTCGAATGGGCGCGCAAGCTCAAGATGGATCGCGCGCTCGACGAAGTGTCCGTTCGCTGGCTGCGCATCGCCATCGTCACGCAGAAGCCCGAGTCGCCCTACTACCTCGCCTTGCGCCACGGGTTCGAGCTTGCGCAGAAGTCGTTCGAGACGTACCGCGTGATGTGCCAGCTCACCTTCTTCGACGACCTCGAACCACAGTCGCTCGCGCGCGTGATCGAGCGGGCCGCGCAGAAAGCGGACGGCATGATCGTCGTCGCCTATGAGCATCCCGTCGTCGTGGACGCGCTCTCGCGCGTGGCGCGCAAGATGCCGCTCGTCACCATCGCGAGCGATCTGCCCGATACGGGACGCCTCGCCTACGTGGGCATCGACAACCGCTGCGCGGGCCGCACCGCGGGCGAACTGATGGGCCGATTTCTCGGCGACGCTGGCGGCCAGGTCCTGGTCATTGCGGGCCTGCGCACCTACCTCGGCCACGAAGAGCGCGACGGCGCATTCCGCTCGGTGCTGCGCAGCCGCTTTGCGGCCTGCGAAGTCGTGGCCACGGTGGAAAGCCGCGAAGACGCCGCTTCGACCGAACGCCTCACGCGCGACGCCTTCAGGAAGTACCCGGCATTACGCGGCATCTACAATCTATCGGTGGGAGACGAAGGCATTGCGCGCGCGCTCAAGGCGCTCAAGCGTGAGCACGCAACGGTATTGATTGGACACGAACTCACGGCGATCAGCCGCTCGCTGCTGGCCGAAGGCGTGATGGACGCGGTGCTCGACCAGAGTCCGTTCGTCGAGGCCGTGCGCGCCGTGGAGGTGATCCTCGCCCACTACAATCGCGGCGCCGCCGCGAGCCTGCCGCTGCAAACGCCGATGTCGATCTATCTCCAGGCGAATTTGCCGCCTGCCACGCAGGGCCTGTTCACATGAATAACGGGCTTGCGCTGACTCGAGGCGACCGCGGGCGCCGCGATTACGGCGTCGCTCCGCGGACTTCGGGTTTCTGAGGTAAAGTCGCTCGGGTTCCAACCCACAGCGAATTCAACGCCCGATGGAAACCCTCTCGACTTTCACGCCCGTGGCGCTCGAACACGCCAGCCGCCTCATCAATCACGGCCCCACCGTGCTCGTCACCAGCGGCGACGGCAAGCGCCGCAACGTCATGGCGGCCGCGTGGTCGATGCCCGTGGAATTCACGCCGCCGCGCATCGCCATCGTGATCGACAAACGCACCTTCACGCGCGAACTGATCAGCGCGAGCGGCACGTTCGGCGTAATCATTCCGGGCGCCGCCGCGATCGACCTCACCTACGCCGTGGGCAGCGTGAGCGGCCGCGACACCGACAAGTTCCAGCGCTTCAATATCGCCGCCATTACGGGCCCGAAGCTCGGTTTGCCGTTGCTCGAAGCGGGCTGCTCCGCGTGGATGGAATGCCGCCTGATTCCCGAGCGCCATACCGAAGATGCTTACGACACGTGCTTCGGCGAAGTGATCGCCGCCGCGGCCGACCCGCGCGCCTTCCGCAATGGCCACTGGGAACTCGACCGCAGCAATGCGGACCTGCATACGATCCACCATCTCGGCGCCGGCAATTTCGTGCGCGCAAGCGACACGATCAAGGCGCGCGAACTCGCGTAAGCAGCGCGGCAGGGGCGCTTGAACGCCTCACGAAGCCGCCGCCTGCATGACCACTTAGCAAACGCTTCACGAGCGCTTCGCGAATGCGCGCGGCGTGGCGCCGAGAAGCCGCGTCATCCAGTGCGCCATATGGCTTTGATGCGCGAACCCCGCTTCGAGCGCAACCTGGCTCAGGCTCAGTTTGCCTTCCATGAGCAAGGCTCTCGCGCGTTCTACGCGCCGCCGAACGACGTATTGATGCACCGGCATGCCCAGCGTCTCGCGAAACAACGCCTTGAAATGCGGCACGCTCAAGTCGACGAGCGCAGCAAGCGCTTCGAGCGTGAGACGCTGATCGAGATGGCTCTCGATGTAATCGGTCACGCGCGCGGCCTTGTGCGCAGCGAGCGTGGCGGTCGCCCGGCCTTGCGATGCATCCGCGCCGCCGAGCAGCCGCACGACCATCGCCGTGGCAATGCTCTCGGCAAATAGCGGGTCGGACGCAGCGCCTGTTTCGATCTCGGCTAGCAGGGCTCCCGCCAGCGAGTTGATGCGCGGATCGCGCAACTGGAGATGCGGCCGGATCTCGCGTGCCCCCCACGGGCGGTCCATCTGCTCCGCAATCGAGCGCACGAAGCGATCGTCGAACCACACGCGCAGGATCGTGCAATCCGCTTCATCGGTCCATTCGCCGTCGATGCCGGCGGGCACCACGTCCGCGTCGCCGGGCGCCTGAAGCCGCGATTGACGGCGGCCGTCGCACGCGCAACTCGCACGCACCGGCGTGCCGACATGGATGCCTACGCGGTGATGCGTCATCGCGGGAAGTCGATGCAGCCCCGCACTAATGCGCAGCAGTTCCGCGCCGCCGCCCTGCCAGCACAACCCGACGCCAGCGCGCGGGCTGATGCGTGCGCCAGCCTGCCGGTTCGTATCTGCTGTCACTGTGCTCATGGCATTCCTTTTTCGACGCTCAAGCCGTGCGTGCAATCGTGCGATGTTTGCGGCCAGTCTACTGGCTTGCGGCCACGCTCGCGCTCCGCCGGACGTATCGAATCATCCGTTTCTGCGCAACACCATCCTTTCCTGCGCGCCTTGCAGCGCCCGGATGCTTACGATGGCCCACACCATGCGAAAGGAGAAAGCCATCATGTTCGTGATTTTCGGAGCCTCCGGAAAGGCCGGGCGCGTCACAGCCGCTGCATTGCGGCGCGTGAATCAACCCGTGCGCGCCGTGGTGCGGCATGCACGCCGCGGCGAGAGTCTCGCGCAAATGGGCTGCGAAATCGCGCTCGCCGATCTGGCCGACCCGCAGTCGGTCGCCGCTGCGATAAAGGGCGCACACGCCGTGCAACTGCTATGCCCCGTGCCCGCCGATGACAAGGACCCCGAAACGACCATGCGCACGATGATCGACGTAACAGTCGACGCCTTGCGCGAGAACCCTCCCGCCGCGCTGCTCGCCATTTCCGACTATGGCGCGGAACTGCCGTTGAATACGGGTATTACGCGGCTTTATCACTACCTCGAGCAACGGTTGAAGCCCGTTGCGACGAACCTGATCCTCCTCCGCTCGGCGGAACACATGCAGAACTGGGCGGCGTTCATTCCGGCCGCGCTTGCAAGCGGCATGCTGCCGAGCCTCCATCTGCCATTGGAGCGGCGTTTTCCAACCGTCGCCGCACAGGACGTCGGCGCCGCGAGCGCCGAGTTGTTGCTCCATTCGCTGCCCGATTCCCGCCAAACCGGCACGACGAGAATCGTCAGCCTGGAAGGCCCCCAGCGAGTGAGCATGAGCGATATCGCGGCGACGCTCAGCGAAGTCAGTGGACGCGCAGTCGAGCCACACGCCTTGCCGCGCGAAACGTGGACGCCCGCGCTCCTCAAGGCCGGACTCAGCGACAATCACGCCCGGCTCATCACCGATCTCTACGACATCTACAACACCGGCCGCATCGACGTGGAAGCGGACCGCAGCGAGCGGCGCTTCGGCACGACCGCGTTGCGCGACGTGCTGGAATCGCTGGTGGCGAAATTCAGGAGCCGGTGACAAGCGAGATGTAAAAAAACG
>DATBXG010000330.1:0-9130 GCA_036514415.1 Paraburkholderia sp. | reverse complement strand
TTCAAGGGGCATTTCGCGCCCGCGCTCGAAGCGCGCATGCGCGCGAAGCTCGGCCTCGAACACGAGCGCGAAGGCGACGACGCGCTCGCGAACAAGCTCTTCGAAATCATGCATGCCAACCGGGCCGACTTCACGCTCACGTACCGCCATCTCGCGCGCGTTTCGAAACATGACGCGAGCGGCGACACGTCCGTGCGCGACCTGTTTCTCGATCGCGCGGCCTTCGACGCCTGGGCCGCCGACTATCGCGCGCGCCTTGCACACGAGCCGCGCGACGACGCCGCGCGCGCGGCAGCGATGAACCGCGTGAATCCGAAATATGTGCTGCGCAACCACCTCGCGCAGACGGCTATCGAGCGCGCCGCGCAAAAGGACTTCAGCGAGGTCGAGCGCCTCGCGAAACTCCTGGAGCGGCCATTCGACGAGCAGCCGGAAAACACGGCATACGCGGGGCTGCCGCCCGACTGGGCGAGTTCGCTCGAAGTCAGTTGCTCTTCGTGAGCGCGCCCCCATCTACATGACCTTGTTTCCCACCCGACAGGAACCGAACATGAGCCAGGACGACCATAACTCCACCGCCTACCCCGGCTACAAGGCCGACGAGCAATGGCGCGAACAGCTCGACGACACGCAGTACCAGGTCACGCGTCACGCGGCCACCGAGCGCGCGTTCACGGGCAAGTACTGGGACCACTTCGACCGCGGCGTCTACGACTGCGTGTGCTGCGGCACGCCGCTCTTCGAATCCGCCACGAAGTTCGACGCGGGCTGCGGCTGGCCGAGCTATTTCCGCCCGATCAACGGCGAGGTGATCGAGGAGAAAACCGACCGCTCGCACGGCATGCTGCGCATCGAGGTGCGCTGCAAGAACTGCGGCGCGCACCTCGGCCATGTGTTCGAGGATGGTCCGGCCCCGACGGGCCTTCGCTATTGCATCAATTCGGCTGCGCTACAATTCGAGCCCAAGTGAGCGTTGGCAAGGCAGCCCTGCGTCCCGCGCGGGGCGCCATGCGGCCTTGAAAGCGCCCTCCGCCGCTCCCTGTTTTGGCGGGCTCATTTTGTAACCTCTCAGGCCGATAATGAAATTCCTGTTTGATCTGTTCCCGATCATCCTCTTTTTCGTCGCCTTCAAGCTGTGGGGCATCTTCCCGGCGACGGCCGTGGCGATCGGCGCGACGCTCGTGCAGATCGCGTGGGTGGCGTTCCGTCACCGCAAGGTCGATCCCATGCTGTGGCTCTCGCTGGGCATCGTCGTCGTGTTCGGCGGCGCCACGCTGATGCTGCACGACGAAACCTTCATCAAATGGAAGCCCACGGTGCTCTATTGGGCGTTCTCGATCGTGCTGCTCGTCTCACAGGTCGCATTCGGCAAGAACCTCATCGAAGCGATGATGGGCAAGCAGATCACGCTGCCGCCGCGCATCTGGACGCAACTGAATTTCGTGTGGTCGATCTTCTTCGCGCTGCTCGGCATCCTCAATCTCTTCGTCGCATATCACTTCTCCACCGACGCCTGGGTCGACTTCAAGCTGTTCGGCGCGACCGGCATTCTCGTGGTGTTCATCGTCGGCCAGAGCCTGTGGCTCTCGCGTTACATGAAGGAAGAAGAATGAGCGACGTCTTTCTGCACGCCAGCCCGGCCGAGCGCATGGCGCTGATCGAAACGCGCCTCACCGCCGCGCTCGCGCCCGTTTCCATCGAGGTGCGCGACGACAGCGCGCAGCACGCCGGACACGCCGGCGCCGCTGCCGGCGGTCATTATCAAGTCACGATCGTTGCGTCCGCATTCGCGGGGAAGGCCCGCGTGGCAAGGCATCGCATGGTGTATGATGCGCTGGCCGAGGCCATGCAGCGCGGCATTCACGCACTCGCGATCACGGCGCTCACGCCCGAAGAAGCCGCGGCGCTGCCCCGTTAGCCCCACGTTAGATTTCGACCTGCTTGATCCTTTTTGTTCGCCATTTTGGTTCGCCCCGTTAGGACTTTCCAATGACCTTGAAGAAAACCCATCTCTGGGTGTTGCTGGCTGCGTGCGCGGCGGCTCCCGCCTTTGCGCAGAACATCGCCGTCGTGAACGGCACGCCGATTCCGAAAGCGCGCGCCGATGCGCTGGTCGAGCAGCTCGTGCATCAAGGCCAGCAGGATTCGCCGCAACTGCAACTGGCCGTGCGTGAAGAACTCGTGAACCGCGAGATCCTCATGCAGGAAGCCATTCGCCAGGGCATTCCGAACAAGCCGGACGTGAAGGCGCAAATCGCCGTGGCGCAACAGACCGTCGTGCTGCGCGCGCTGATCGAAAACTTCGTGAAGAACAACCAGCCGACCGACGCCGAAGTCAAGGCGCGCTACGACCAGCTCACGAAGGACGCGGGCGGCAGCGAATACCACCTGCACCACATCCTCGTGGACAACGAGCAGCAGGCCAAGGACCTGATCGCGAAGATCAAGGGCGGCGCAAGCTTCGAAGACCTCGCGAAGCAGTTCTCGAAGGACCCGGGCTCGGCCAAGAATGGCGGCGACCTCGACTGGTCGGATCCGAAGGCTTACGTGCCGGAATTCGCCGCTGCGGCCACGCATCTGCAGAAAGGCCAGATCACCGACACGCCGGTGCACACGCAATTCGGCTGGCACATCATCCGCGTGGACGACATCCGCCCGGTCACGCCGCCGCCGCTCGAGCAGGTGCGCCCGCAGATCGTCCAGCAGATCCAGCAGGAAAAGCTGCAGGCGTTCGAAGAGAATCTGCGCAAGCAAGCGAAGATTCAGTAAGACCTCGTTGCGGCTCCCACCGCGATAAAAGACCCCGCGACCTGCAAAGGCGCGGGGTTTTTGTTTGCGGCAAAAGCGCCGTTACTGCGGCAACGCATCGAGCTCGTAGCTCGTGCTGCGCCCGCCACCCTCCGCCTTGCGCAGCACGCCGCGCGCCACCAGATCGTTGATGTCGCGTAACGCCGTATCGGACGAACATCTGGCGATGGCGGCCCACTTGCCGCTCGTGAGCTTGCCGTCGAAACCATCGAGCAGCCGGTTGAGCAGCTTGACCTGCCGCTCGTTGAACGGCGTCGTGGCCCAGTCGCGCCAGAAGCGCGCCTTGGCGAGCACGGCGTCCAGCGTGATCTGCGCCTGATCCACCGCGCGATGCAGCGCGTCGAAAAACCAGGCGAGCCATGGCGTGACGTCCATCGATCCGCGCTGCGTGCGCTCCAGAATGTCGTAATACCCCTTGCGCTCCCGCTGAATCTGGGCCGAGAGGCTGTAAAAGCGCTGCGGGCTGCCGTCTGCGCGTGCGAGCAGCAAATCGCCGATGGCCCTTGCCACGCGGCCATTGCCGTCGTCGAACGGGTGCAGCGTGACGAACCACAAGTGGCCGAGGGCAGCCTTGATCAGCGGCGGCGCTTGCGCCGGGCCGTTCAACCAGTCGAGGAAGCGGCGCGTCTCGGCCTCCAGCCGGTCCGCAGGCGGCGCCTCGAAATGCACGCGCTGACGGCCGATGGGCCCCGAGATCACCTGCATGGGCCCGCTGGCATCGTCACGCCATGCCCCGACGTTGATCCGAGAGAGGCCCGCATAGCCGGTCGGGAACAGCGCCGCGTGCCAGCCGAACAAGCGCTCGCGCGTGACCGGCGACCGGCTGTTGGTGGTCGCGTCGAGCACCATCTCGACGACGCCTTCCACGTGGCGGTCCACCGGCGCGAGCGCCCCGATGTCGACGCCCATTCGACGCGCGATGGACGAACGCACGGAAGCGACGTTGAGTTGCTCGCCCTCGATCTCGCTGGTCTTGAGCACATCCTCCGTCAGCGCCGCGAGGCTCGCCTGATCGCGAAGCGCGAGGCCGACGTCGGCCAGCCGGCCCACCAGCAGGCCCTGGGCGCGGCTGACCTCGGCCATGGGCTCGGCGAGCTTCGTCAGATCGAAGCGCCACTGAGGCCAGTCGCCGGCTTGCCAGATATAGGTGTAATCGCCGCTATTCATGCGGTGATTATGAGTCGTATTCGCCGCATGCACAAGTTAAACGCCGCTAAAAATGCGGCGATTAATATCGGCAATCGCCGCAAGACCGCTACGAGCCACCGTGTGATCCGCCCCTGGCAAGCATCCGGAAGGCAAAAAACCCCGGCCGACGCCTGCAATCCAGGCATGTGACCGGGGTTTTCAGCCGGGGCGATCACGCCCCGGCGTCGAACGTCTGTGTGGCGCGTCAGCCCACCCACTTGCGCGCGTTCTGGAACGCACGCATCCACGGGCTCGCCTCGCCCCAGGCTTCGGGGTGCCAGCTCATCGTCACCGTGCGCTGCACGCGCTCCGTGTGCGGCATCAGCACCGTGAAGCGGCCGTCAGGCGTCGTGACCGAGGTGATGCCCTGCGGCGAGCCGTTCGGGTTGAACGGATAGCCTTCGGTCGCCTGGCCGCGGTGGTCGACGTAGCGCATCGCCACGGCCACCTTCGAGATGTCGCCCTGCTGCGAAAAGTCGGCGAACCCTTCGCCGTGCGCGACCGCCACGGGAATGCGCGAGCCTTCCATGCCGCTGAAGAAGATCGACGGCGAGCTTTGCACCTCGACGAGCGAGAAGCGCGCTTCGAACTGCTCCGACTTGTTGCGCGTGAACTTCGGCCAGGCTTCGGCGCCCGGGATCATCGAGGCGAGGCTCGACATCATCTGGCAGCCGTTGCAGATGCCGAGCGCAAACGTGTCCTGGCGCGCGAAGAACGCCGCGAACATGTCCGCGAGCTTCGCGTTGAAGCGGATCGTCTTGGCCCAGCCCTCGCCCGCGCCCAGCACGTCGCCGTACGAGAAGCCGCCGCAGGCCACCGCGCCCGCGAAGTCCGCGAGGGTGGCGCGGCCTTCGAGCAGGTCGCTCATGTGGACGTCGTGCGCGTCGAAGCCGGCGCGGTCGAACGCGTACGCGGTTTCGAGGTGCGAGTTCACGCCCTGCTCGCGCAGGATCGCCACGCGCGGACGCGCGCCCTTGCCGATGAACGGCGCGGCGATGTCCTCAGCCGGGTCGAACGTGAGATGCGGATGCATGCCCGGGTCGGCGGCGTCGAGGAGCGCGTCGTATTCGGAATCGGCGCATGCGGGGTTGTCGCGCAGGCGCGCGATGCGCCAGCTCACTTCGCTCCACACGCGTTGCAGCTCGGCGCGCGGCGCGTCGTAGATGCGCTTGGCGTCGCGGTAGATTTCGATCGAGTCGCGGTTGTTGAGCGTGCCAATCACGTGCGAGCAGACCGACAGACCGTGCGTGCGCAGCACCGCCATGACGGTGTCGCGCTGCTGCGCCGGCACCTGGATCACGGCGCCGAGTTCTTCGGAGAAAAGCGCGCGCAGCGTGCGGTCCTCGCGGCGGCCGCTCGTCTGCTTCGCCCAGTCCTTCGCGTCGCCGTAGTCGGATTCGTGCTCGTTGTCGAGCGTGAGCATGTCCACGTTCAGCGACACGCCCGTGTGGCCTGCAAACGCCATTTCGCAAACCGTCGCCCACAGGCCGCCGTCCGAGCGGTCGTGGTACGCGAGCAACTGCTCGTTCGCGTTCAATTGCTGGATGGCCGAGAAGAACTGCTTGAGGTCTTCGGCGCTGTCCACGTCGGGCACGGCGTCGCCGACCTGCTGCGTGACCTGCGCGAAGATGCTGCCGCCCATGCGGTTCTTGCCGCGGCCCAGATCGATCGCGATCAGGACCGACTCGCCCACTTCGTCCACGCGTCGCAGTTGCGGCGTGAGATGGCGGCGCACGTCCTCGACCGGCGCGAACGCGGAGATGATGAGCGAGACCGGCGCGACCACTTCCTTCGCCACGCCTTCTTCGTTCCACTTCGTGCGCATGGAGAGCGAATCCTTGCCCACCGGAATACCGATGCCGAGCGCCGGGCACAGCTCCATGCCGATCGCCTTCACGGTGTCGTAGAGCGCGGCGTCCTCGCCCGGCGCGCCGCACGCGGCCATCCAGTTCGCGGAGAGCTTGAGCTTGTCGAGCGAGAGGATGGGCGCGCTGGCGATGTTGGTGATCGCCTCGCCCACGGCCATGCGGCCCGATGCGGGCGCATCGATCACGGCAAGCGGCGTGCGCTCGGCCATCGTCATCGCTTCGCCCTTGTAGCCGGCGTAGTCGAGCGCCGTGATCGCGCAGTCGGCCACCGGCACCTGCCACGGGCCGACCATCTGGTCGCGCACCGTCGTGCCGCCCACCGAGCGGTCGCCGATGGTGATGAGGAACGACTTGCTGCCCACGGTCGGATGGCGCAGCACGCTCTTCGCGACTTCGTCGAGAGGGACGCCCGTGACTTCGACCGGCGCGAGCGGCACGCTTGCGTGCTCGACGTTGCGATGCATGCGCGGCGGCTTGCCGAGCAGGATGTCCATTGGCATGTCGACGGGCTGGTGGCCGCCGTTGGCCGCGAGCGCCTGCTCGTCGGTGTCGATGAGCTTCAGGTCGCGCGCGTCGGTCGCGATGCCCACGACGGCGAACGGGCAGCGCTCACGCTCGCAGATCGCCTTGAACTCCGCCAGATCGGCGGGCGCAATCGCGAGGACGTAACGCTCCTGCGACTCGTTCGACCAGATCTCGCGCGGCGAGAGGCCCGACTCTTCGAGCTGCACCTTGCGCAGTTCGAAGCGCGCGCCCTTGTCCGCGCCGTCGACGAGTTCGGGGAAGGCGTTGGAGAGGCCGCCCGCGCCCACGTCGTGAATGCTCAGGATCGGGTTGCGCTCGCCGAGCTGCCAGCACGAGTTGATGACTTCCTGCGCGCGGCGCTCGATTTCGGGGTTGCCGCGTTGCACCGAGTCGAAGTCGAGCTCGGCGGTGTTGGTGCCGGTCGCCATCGAGCTGGCCGCGCCGCCGCCCATGCCGATGCGCATGCCCGGGCCGCCGATCTGGATCAGCAGCGTGCCCGCGGGCAGGTCGTGCTTGTGCGTATGCTGCGCGCTGATGTTGCCGAGGCCGCCCGCGATCATGATCGGCTTGTGATAGCCGCGCACGGTGCCTGCCACGTTCTGCTCGTAGGTGCGGAAGTAGCCGCCGAGGTTCGGGCGGCCGAATTCGTTGTTGAACGCGGCGCCGCCGAGTGGGCCGTCGATCATGATCTGCAGCGGCGAGGCGATGCGGTCCGGGCGGCCGTAGGCGCCCTGCGTATCGGCGGGATTGCGCAGCGCGAGCGGCGTGGCCGCGTCGCGGGCGTCTTCCCACCCTTCGCGCGCGTCGGGCAGATCGAGGTTCGAAACCGTGAAGCCCGTGAGACCGGCCTTCGGACGCGCGCCGCGGCCCGTCGCGCCTTCGTCGCGGATTTCGCCGCCCGAGCCCGTGGCCGCGCCGGCGAACGGCGAGATCGCGGTCGGGTGGTTGTGCGTCTCCACCTTCATCAGCGTGTGCGTCAACTCGGTGTGACGACCATAGCGTTCGCCCGGCTCGCCCGCGTTCGCCGGCCTGCGCGGGAACCAGCGCTCGGCCATGCCGCCCTGCATGATCGACGAGTTGTCCGAATACGCGACGACCGTGCCCTGCGGATTGAGCTTTTCCGTGTTGCGGATCATGTTGAACAGCGACATGTCCTGCGCTTCGCCGTCGATCGTCCAGCTCGCGTTGAAAATCTTGTGGCGGCAGTGCTCGCTGTTGGCCTGCGCGAACATCATCAGTTCGACGTCGGTCGGATTACGGCCGAGCTTCGTGAAGGCGTCGACCAGGTAGTCGATTTCGTCTTCCGCGAGCGCGAGACCCAGTTCCGCGTTCGCCTTCTCCAGCGCCTTGCGGCCGTCCGTCAGCACGCCGACCGTTTGCAGCGGCTTCGCGGGCAGTTCGTCGAACAGGTGCATCGCGTGATCGCGCGACGGTGCAACGCTTTCCGTCATCCGGTCATGCAGCGCGGCCACGACGGCCGCACGCGCCTCGTCCGACAACGCCTTCTTGCCGCCGAGCAGTCCGCCCTTCAGCACGACCGTGTATTCGATGCCGCGCTCGATGCGGCGCACGTGCGTCAGACCACAATGGAGCGCGATGTCCGTAGCCTTGCTCGCCCACGGCGACACCGTGCCGAAGCGCGGCACGACGAGGAAGGTCTCGACGGCGCCCTTGTCCTTGCCCGCGTCGAACGGATCGCCATAGTGCATCAGCGCTTCGATCTTCGCGCTGTCTTTCGAAGACAGCGGCGTCTGCGAGTTCACGAAGTGCAGATACTGGCCGCGCACGCCGACGATGCTGGCGTCGATGCGCGACAACGTGTCGAGCAGGCGGGTTTGACGGAAATCGGAAAGGGCCGAAGCGCCGGGGAAACACGAGAAGTGGGCCATGAACTTGACGTTGCGTCGATCGGTTGCGTCGCTGGGTGCCGCGCGCGATTGCTTCTGCAACCGCTCGGACAGTCGCGCGTGGAGGCGACGTGAGGCGTAAGGGAGTCCGAGATTATAACCCGGGAAGGCCCGGCAGACCCGGGCTGCAACATCGCCTGCCTCCTCGTTTGGCCTGCCTTTTGCGTTCATGCGCCGCGTCCGTACGTGCGACTGCGCTTTGCCGCACCATTTTGAGACGCTGTTCTGGCCAGATGTGATAGGCCGTCAGCATGCATTTCCTACGTCGAATCCGGCGCGCAAGGCGGCATACATCGATTCGTCCCGCGCCGAACGGCAGCCTGCCGGGCGGGTCGTTTGACTGCTATCATTCCGCCTTTCATCAGATCGGCGCAGGATCGCCTGTCGCGCTGCGCCGCATGTCACGGAATACGCCTGGCCCCACGCGTGCCGCCGGCAACACGAATTAATCATGGATGTCATCGTCATTGGCGGCGGAATCGTCGGCGTCGCCACCGCCTATCAGCTTCGCGCGGCCGGTCATCGGGTGTGCGTCGTCGAACGGCACGCCACCGTCGCGCAAGGCGCCACTTATGGCCATGGCGGCACGCTGCTGCCTACGCCGCTCGACGTCTGGTTCGGACCGACCTTCATGCAGCACCGCCAGGCGGCCAAAAGCGGCGTCATCAAAAAAACGGGCTTCAACGGGCCGGTGCGCGACTTCATCCGCAAGCTGTCGGCGCTCGCCGAACCCGAAACCTTCCAGAAGCACTACGCGCTGCTGCGTCCGCTGATCGAATCGGCGCGCGAGTCGCTTGCCGAAATCGAGCATCACTTCAGCCTGGAATTCGAGCA
>DATBXG010000329.1:0-3204 GCA_036514415.1 Paraburkholderia sp. | reverse complement strand
CATGGTCCAGGGGCCCACCAGCGCGGGCTCAGGCTCGCCGTCCTTGATCATTTCGACGGCCCAGCCGTCGTCGTCTTCGTTCTTGATCACGCGCGCGGTCCAGCCGTCCTTGCGCCACAGACGCGCCTCCTGGATCACCTCGGCCTGCGCTTCGGCGGCGGAGTCATCGGCGGGGAAATCAGGATCGGCTGCGGGCGAGGAATCGGTCATGGCGGGGGTTTCATCGGGTTCTGCGGAGGGTTTGCCCGTTGCCGGGCAAGGGCAGGATTCTACCCGCATCGCGACTCGCTTCGGGTGCGGCAGCGCGGCGGCCAGCCGGTTTCGATTATTCCGGGATCAAGCCGGAATATCCAGCCGCGATTTTAACTATTGCGTTTTCCGCAACGCACCATTCCACCACGCGCACGAATCGAAAATGATTTTTGCAGGCAAAAAAACGCGGCCCGAGAGCCGCGTAAAAACAGATGAAAAAAGACACCCTTGGTCGAGGGCTGAAGAAATTGTAGCGCCACGCCGTCCTGTTGTTCAGCACATGATCTGGAACAGTACCTTTCACCAAACGACGAGAATCACACTTGAAAAAGCGTGAAATTCGCGCTAAGCCAAGCCCCGCGCGGCTTTGCCACACCGTCGCAAGAGCGCAACAGATTATTCCGACGTCACATTTTGACGCACCAGATAATCGAATAAAAAAAACGCTTTATATGCAATAACTTACCGGCACTCGTGTCGATACTGAAACCAGATAAACGCATTGTTGCGCCGAATCACGAAATAACCGGAATCACGCGCCTACACTTCGTTGCGAATCAACAGAGCACGAAACCGGTTTTCGGATTATTCGGCCATGAGATTCCCCAAGTACTGACCGGAGAAAAGCATGAAAAAAACTCTCATTCTTGCAGGCGTCCTCAGTGCCTTTGCCGTAAGCGCCCATGCGCAAAGCAGCGTAACCCTGTACGGCTCGCTCGACGCCGGCATCGTCTACGCGAACAACGCCGGCGGCCACAGCCTTTGGGCCCAGGGTAGCGGCGCCCTCTCGAACAACTATTTCGGCCTGCGCGGCGCCGAGGACCTGGGCGGCGGCATGAAAGCGATCTTCACGTTGGAGAGCGGCTTCAATCTCAACAACGGCGGCTACAAGAACGGCGACAGTGGCTTCAACCGCCAAGCCTACGTCGGCCTGAAGAGCGACCAGTTCGGCACGCTCACGCTCGGCCGGCAGTACGACTCGATGGTCGACTACCTCTCGCCGCTTTCGGAGGCCGGCGCAGGCTACGGCAACAATCTCGCGGGCCACCCGTTCGACAACGACAACCTCGCCCAGTCTTACTCGATCAAGAACTCGGTCAAGTACGCCAGCGCGAACTATGCGGGCTTCCAGTTCGGCGGCCTGTACGGTTTCAGCAATGACGCGAACGGCTTCGCCAATGGCCGCGCCTGGAGCGTGGGCGCCTCGTACGGCAACGGCCCGCTGAACTTCGCGGCCGCCTACAGCCAGCAGAACAACTCGGGCAGCCTTGGCGCCGCCAACAGCGCGGCTTCCGCCGACCAGAACATCTCGGCGCGGCTGCAGCGCTCGTTCGGCGCGGGCGTGAACTACGCCTACGGCCCGGCGCAAGTGGGCTTCGTCTGGACGCACTCGCAGATCGACGGCTTGCAAAGCCTCTCGAGCGGCGGCGCATCGCTGCCCGGTCTCTCTGGCCTGAACCTGCATGCCGACAACTATGAGATCAACGGCGCTTACCATCTGACGCCGGCGCTTGCGTTCATCGGCTCGTACACGTTCACCGACGGCACCGTCACGGGTAACGGCAGCAACAACAGCCCGCAATGGCACACCGTGCTGCTTGGCACCGACTACTCGTTCAGCAAGCGCACGGACGTGTATCTCGCTGGCGTCTACCAGCACGCTTCGGGTTCGCTCGGTTACAACGCCGACGGCTCGGGCATCGCGAACGTGGCCGCGATCAACACGTTGTCGCCCTCGTCGACGAACAACCAGGTTGCCGCCACCATCGGGCTGCGCCACCGCTTCTGATCGCGCGGGTCCGTGGGCACGCGGCGCGATCCGCCGCGCTGCCTTTCTTCTGCTTAGACGCACATGCGCTACGAGCGCATGTGCGTTTTTTCTCGCGCCTTTTCCCGTCTCGTATCGGCAATCCCGGTCCATCGCATCGTGGACCGATCGCAACGGCACTGTTGCATCTTTTTACGTCTGCGTGTGCCTTGATCCAGGTCAGCGTGCGTATACTTATCGACATAATTCCGCTGCATCGATACGCTCACGCCGCTTATGAAAACGCTCACGCAACGACTCCTCGCCGCTACCCCTCTCGCACTCATCGCCGCTTGCGGATCGACGCCGCCGTCTGGCACCGCCTCGAACGACGAGCCGATGATCTACGCTTCGTCGGCACGCTCGGCGTCCTCGATCGCGAGTTGCCTCGAACACCGGCTCCCGCACGTGCACGCTTCGCACGACGGAAATAAGACCGAGCTGAGCGTGGGCTCGCGTTCGGACGCGTCGTACTTCGTCACGCTCACGCCGAACGGCAACGGCGCGGTCATTCGCGTGACGCATGGCACTTCCGCATCGAACGATCCGCCCGAGGAAGAACTGCGCTTCGACGTCGCGCGCTGCACGACCTGACGCGCGAGTGGCGCACCGTGCGCCGTGCGCGCCGCACGACGAACCGCATGGCGCCGTTATGCCACCCCTGTCATAACGGCGACACATCTGCGAAGATTGCGCCCCCCTTCGACTTCGCAACACACCGCTTCATGGCATCAGGCACCGCACATCACGCCACGGGTTGGGCCGCCGGCGTCATCGCCGCCGCAATCGTCACGCATCAGGGCGCCGACAGTCCCTGGCATCTCTACGCCGCGCTCGCTTTCGCGGCAGGAGTCGCGGGCGGATCGGCGCCCGACTGGCTCGAAGTGGCGTGGTGGCGCAAGAAGCGGCGCCTCTGGATCACGCATCGGACGCTCACGCACTGGGGCATCGGCTGGATCGCGTTGCTCGTGTGGTCGTATCTCAAGCTCGGGCATGTGCCTTTCGCGGCGCCCGCGTTCGGCTTCGCCTGCGGAGGCATGATCCATTTGTTCGCCGACTGGCCTAACCCGCTGGGCGTGCCGTGGATCTTTCAGCGGCATTCCCTGAACTGGTGGCGCAGCGGACGATGCGACCTGATCGTCGTC
>DATBXG010000328.1:0-4479 GCA_036514415.1 Paraburkholderia sp. | reverse complement strand
TCGCGGGCGGGGCGGTAGGGCTCGTGAACGGCGTGCTGATCGCGCGCTTCAAGATCAACTCGCTGATCGCCACGCTCGCGATGATGGAAGCGGTGCGCGGCCTCGCGTTCCTCACCTCGAACGGCGACGCCGTGATGATCTCGGAAGAGCGCTTCTTCGATCTGGGCGGCGGCTCGTTCCTCGGCATCTCGTTCCCGATCTGGAGCAACATCATCGGGTTCGTGGTGTTCGGCTTTCTGCTCAAGAAGACCGTGTTCGGCAAGAACGTGCTCGCGGTGGGCGGCAACAGCGAAGCGGCGCGGCTTGCGGGTCTGCCCGTCACGCGCATCAAGATCACGGTGTTCGTGCTGCAAGGGCTCATAACGGGTTTTGCGGGCGTGATGCTGGCCTCGCGCATGAGCCTCGGCGACCCGAAGACTTCCGTGGGCCTCGAACTGGGCGTGATTTCGGCGTGCGTGCTGGGCGGCGTTTCGCTCACGGGCGGCGTGGCGACGATCTCGGGCGTGCTGGTGGGCGTGCTCATCATGGGCGCCGTGCAGGACGCCATGAGCCTCATGAACGTGCCGACCTTCTACCAGTACCTGATTCGCGGCGGGATTCTGCTGCTGGCGGTGCTGTTCGACCAGTTCCGCCGCAGCAAGCGGGCGGTGTGAGCGGGCAGTGCGTCGATGGGCCGCCCTGCGTTTCGAACGCGGCGGCCCGTCTGCCCGAGCGGCTAGGTCCCCAGTCCGGCGCCACCGAGAATGGAATTCGCATCGGCCCGCGCATTGTCGAGCTGCACCACGCTCGCCTGCCGCGCCGCCAGCGCGTCGCCGTGCTCGATTGCCGTGAGGATCGCCTTGTGGCGCGGCAACGAAAGCGCATGCGTATTGGGGTGGCGGCTCGTGAGCTTGATCGACTCGGAAAGCGCGAGCGAAAGCATGTTGCCGATGTACGCGAGCATGTCGTTGTGCGTCGCCGCCATGATCGCGCGATGGAACTCCAGATCGGGATCGAGCAGGTCGGCGGCGGTTTGCGCCTTTTCCATGCGCGCATACGCGGCGGAAATGCGCGCGCGGTCTTCGTCGGTGGCCGAGATCGCGGCGAGCGCCGCGGCCGCGGGCTCGATGATCTGCCGCACCGTCATGAGCGCGCGGAAGAATTCGCCTTCGGGAATGCTGTTGACGGTCCAGTACAGCACGTCGGGGTCGAGCATGTGCCATTCTTCGCGCGGGCGCACCACACTGCCCACGCGCGGCTTCGAAACGACGAGGCCCTTGGCGACCAGCACGCGCGTGGCCTCGCGCAAGACGGGCCGGCTCACGCCGTAGGCTTCGCATAGTGTGGGCTCGGCGGGCAGGCGCTGCCCGGGCGGCAGCGCGCCGCCCACGATCTGCATGCCGAGCTCCTGCACGATGCGCGCGTGCATGCTCTTGCGTTTCTCTAGTTTGCGGTAATCCATGATTGTCCGGCCGGGGGCTACCCGATCGGAGCGTCCCCCCTGTTGTGGGCTCAGTTCGCGCTGGTGGCGCGCATGGCCCGATATTCCCGCCGCACGATGTCCATCAGTTCAGCGACCGATGTATTGGCGCTGCGCTGCTCGTATGTCACGCGGCCTCGCTGCATCAACATGATGCGATCCGCAATATCGAGCGTCTGCGCATAGTTGTGCATGATCATGATAATCGATAGCCCGCCTTTTTCCTTCAAACGCATGACCAGATCGATGATGAGACCCGCTTCGCGCGCCCCCATTGCGGCGAGCGGCTCGTCGAGCAGGAGGATTCTGGCGTTCGAATGCACCGCCCGCGCCACGGCGATGGCCTGGCGCTGCCCGCCCGAAAGGCGCTCCACGGGCAAGTCCACCGAGGGCACGTGCACCCCGATGTCGTCGAGGAGCTGCGCCGCGCGCGCACGCATCTGCTTGTGGTCGAGCAGTTTGATCGGACCTTTGCGCACGATCTCGCGGTTCAGAAACATATTGTGGTAAATGCTCAACGAATTGGCGAGCGCGAGATCCTGATAAACGCATTCGATGCCGAGCGAGCGCGCATGGTCCACGGACCGTAGCAGCGTTTCGTTGCCGTCAATATGCAGCGTGCCGCTCGTTTGTTGGTGAAAACCCGTAAGGATCTTCACGAGCGTGGATTTGCCCGCGCCGTTGTCGCCGAGGATGCCGAGGATTTCGCCTCGGCCGAGCGTGAGCGAAACGCCGTCGAGCGCCGTGACCGCGCCGAAGCGCTTGACGATATTGTCGCCGCGCAGCGCTAGCGCAGTGTCGGCTGTGGCGCTTGCCGCGCTCGCACCCGTGGGGGAGGTTTGCGATTCGTCCATCATCGGCTCCCTTTGCGGCGCAGGCGCCCGATGTGAATATTGAAGATCATGGCCGCGAGAATCGCCGCGCCGAGGATGATGTTGAACGTAAAGGCGTTGATGCCGATGAGCGTGAAGCCGTCGTTGAGAATGCCGAGCACCGCCGCGCCGATCAGGCCGCCCACGATCGTGCCCGAGCCGCCCGTGAGCGGCGTGCCGCCGATCACGGCCGAAGCCACGGCGAGGAACATGATCTGGTTGCCGCCCGCCTGCGGGTCGATCGAGGTGATGCGAAAGCCCTCCAGCATGCCGGTGAAGCCCGCGAGCACGGCAGCGAGGATGAAGTTGCCGAGTCGCAGCCGGTTCACGTGAATGCCGGCCTCGCTGGCGCCCAGCGGATTCGCGCCCGCCGCCTGGGTATGCAGGCCCCAGCGGGTGTGCCGCAGCAGCACGTGCATCGCGAAGGCGATCACGAAGGTCCAGAGGATCTCGCTGTAGCCCCACGCGCCCATGAAGGCCGCGAACTCGGGCGAGCCCGGCGTCTGCACCGGCGTGCCGCGCGAAACGGTGAGCGTGATGCCGTTGATGAGGAAGAGCGTACCGAGCGTCGTGACGAACGAGGGCAGGCGCAGCCACACGGTCACGGCGCCGTTCACGAAGCCGATGATGGCCGCGGCCACGAGGCCGGCGATCACGGCGAGCCACATGGGCGCGCCCGCGTCGTTGGCGAACACCATCATGAAGGGCGCAAATGCGAACACCATGCCGGCCGACAGATCGATGTCGCCGCCGATCATCAGCATGATTTCGCCGAACGCGATGATCGCCACCGGCGCGATGAACTGCGAGAGGTTGACGAGGCTCGCGTTGGTGAGCAGGAAATCGCGGTTGGAAAATTCGAAGTACGCCGCGAGGATCACCGCCACGAGCAAGATGCGCAACTCGGGCGCCCACGCGGAGAGCCATTGCCCGCGCGGGCGGGGCGCCCGCGCGGCCACTTCTGCCTTGCCAGTTTCGTTCACTGAGTTCATCACGCCTTTCATTACGCCTGGTTCATTACGACTTGATCGCGCCGCTCATCGGAACGATTTGCGGCTTGGTGGTCTTGCCTTCATAACGCGTCGAGGTGTTCAGATAAGGCTCGACGGTTTCCTTCGTCACGAACTTCAGGCCCGTGTTGGTGTCGGCCGGGCCGACCAGGCCGCCCGAGGCGAGGGTCACGAATGCCTGCATCACCGTGTAGAAGCCCTGCACGTACGGCTGCTGGTCGATGGTGAAGTCGAGGAAGCCTTCGTGAATGAGCTGCACCGTGGTAGGCAGCAGGTCGAAGCCGCCGCCGTGGATGCCTTTCGAAGGCAGGTTCTGTTCCTTCATCACCTGCGCCACGCCCTGGGTGCTGCCCGCGTCGACCGCGAACATGCCCTTCACGTCCTGGTGGCCGAGATAGAACGCCTTGATCTTCGAAAGCTCTTCATTGACGGTCGCGCCCGTGGCCACGGTCTGGATGTCGATCTTCTTGCCGGACTTCTTGATGGCATCGCTCGCGCCATCGAGACGCGGCTGGATGTTGAGCTGGCCCGGCGTGGCGATGAACAGCCCGACCATGCCGCTGTCGATGAGGCTCACGATGCGCTCGCCCATCTGGTAGCCCGAGAGATACAGGTCCTGGCCGATATAGGCGAGGCGCGGATTCTTCTTGCCGCGCGGCGCGTCGGCGTTATAGGCGAACACCGGAATGCCCGCGTCTAGCGCGGCTTGAATGGGCTTGTCGAAGGCAGTGGGATCGACGATCGGCACGGCGATCGCGTCGGCCTTCGCGGCGATCGCCGAGTTCACGGCGCGCACCATTTCGCCGGCGTCGGACGTGGCCGAGCCAGTCCACTGGTAGTCCATGCCGAGCAGCGAGCAGGCGTCCTGAATGCCGTATTGCGTCGGCACGAAGAACGGATTCGTAGTGACGTGGTTGACGAACACGATCTTCCACTTCTTGTGGGAGGGGAATCCCCCCTCGGCGGCCTGTGCCGTAGAGATCAGCCCGCCGCCGCCCACCGCGCCGAGCAGCGAGAGCGCCGCGCCCAGCCCCGCACCCTGCATCAGGCCGCGCCGGCCCGTGTCGATCAAGCTCTTGCCGTCTTTCGCGTCATCCCGATCCTGCGCCATGTTTTCCTCCGGTCTTGTCTTCGTGGT
>DATBXG010000327.1:0-5411 GCA_036514415.1 Paraburkholderia sp. | reverse complement strand
GTGGCTGCGCCGAGCGCGCTGGCCACGATGTTCGCAGCGAGCGCGCGGCGCGCGGCTTCGAACTGGAACGCCTGCACGTTCACGCGCGAGGCGAGCGCCGCGTTGTTCAGGCGCGTCGCGCCGAACACGTCGAAGGTATATCGAACGTCGATCAGGCCCGCGAAAATCGCGTACTGCAGCCGGTCGATGCCGAACTGCGGGATCGCGGGTTGCTGCTGCCGCTGCGCGATGCCGATGGCGTCGACGGTCGGCAAGAGCGAGCTGCCGATCTGGCCGCGCAGCTGTTCGCGCGCGGCCTGCAGGTTGTGATCGGCGGCCGCCAGATTCGGGCTGTTGGCGAGGCCTTCGTTCACCAGCGCATCGAGCGCGTCGGAGCCGTAGAGCGTCCACCATTGCGGCACTGGTTCCGCGCCCGTCACGAACTGCTGCGCAACGCCCTGGGCTGCGACCGTCTGCGCCGGTTGCGCCTCTGCGCCGTAGTGTTCGGGCTGCGGCATGACAGGCGGCTCGCCGGTTGGGCCCATCGCGCAGCCGGCCAGCGCGAACGCGACGCCCGCGGCCAGCAAGCCGCGGGTACGTATGAAAAGCAAAGCGTGCGAGCGCACCGTTCTGCTCGCGCTCGACGCCAATGTCGAAGAAACCATCTTCATGATGCCTGTTCCGGCGCCTTGCCGGTCTCGTCAGTCTCGCTGCTGCGTACACGGAACGCGGCGGCGTAGGCCGCGGGCAGGAAGAACAGCGTGAGCACGGTCGCAATCGTGATGCCGCCCATCAGCGCAGTCGCCATCGGTCCGAAAAAGTTCGAGCGCAGGAGCGGAATGAGCGCGAGCACCGCGGCCGCAGCGGTCAGCATGATCGGCCTGAAACGGCGCACGGTCGCGCCCACGACCGCGTCGAAGCGCTTGTGCCCCGCGCGGATATCCGTTTCGATCTGATCGACGAGGATCACCGAGTTGCGCATGATGATCCCGAACATCGCGATCACGCCGAGCATGGCCACGAAGCCGAAGGGCTGCCCGAACACGAGCAGCGCGATCACGACGCCGATCAGCCCGAGGGGTGCGGTCAGCACGACCATCATCACGCGCGACAGGCTTTGCAACTGGATCATGAGCAGCGTGAGCACGGCAATGACGAGCACCGGCAACTGCGCGAAGATCGACGCCTGGCCCTTCGCGCTCTCCTCGACGGAGCCGCCCACCTCGATGTGGTAGCCGGGTGGCAGCGCGCGCTTGACCGACTCGAGCTTCCGGTCGAGCGCATGCGTGACGTCGATCCCTTGCGCACCCGCGCGCACGTCGGACTGCACGGTGATGGTGGGCTGCCGGTCGCGCGACCAGATCACGCCGTACTCCAGATCGTTGGCGAGATGCCCGAGCGCGCCGAGCGGCACCGGTCCGTTGGGCGTGGGCATGGCGAGCGAGAGCAGCCGTGCGGGATCGACGCGCTCGGCGGCGGGCGAGCGCAGGTCGACGCCGATGAGCTTGTCGCGCTCGCGAAACTGCGTGACGGTATAGCCCGAGTAGGTCATCTGCAGGAAGTTGGCGATATCCTGCGACGAGACATTGAGCGCGCGCGCCTTTTGCTGGTCGATCTGGAAGTGCAGCGAGCGGCCCGCGGGCTCGTCCCAGTCGAAGTTGACGTTGTCGGTGCGCGGATCGTCGCGCAGCGTCGCCGCCACCTTGTTGGCGATGTCGCGCACGGTCGGGATGTCGTCGCCGCTCACGCGGAACTGCACGGGGTAGCCAACCGGCGGCCCGTTCTCGAGCCGCGAGAGGCGCGTGCGGATGGCCGGGAACCTGTCGCGCAGCATGGGCTCGAGCCAGCTCGCGAGCTTCTCGCGGTCTTTGGCCGACTTCGTCGTGATCACGAACTGCGCGAAATTGGACTGCTGCAACTGCTGGTCGAGCGGCAGATAGAAGCGCGGCGCGCCCGTGCCGACGAAATCGACGAAATGGTCGATCTCGGGGCGGCCTTTGAGCGCCGCTTCGAGGCGCTTCGTCTGGCGCAGCGTCGCATCGATCGAGGCGCTTTCGGGCAGGCGCACGTCCACGAGCAGTTCGGGCCGGTCGGAGCTCGGGAAGAACTGCTGCGGCACGAGGGTGAACGTGGCGAGCGCGGCCACGAAGAGGGCGATGGTGAGCGCGAGCACGACGAGATGACGCTCGATGCACCAGCCGATCCAGCCGCGCAGGCGCCGATAGAAGCGCGTGTCATAGATTTCGTGCTCCTGATCGTCGCCGTGGGCGGCACTGTGTGGTGCATCCGGATCGCGCTTGCGCTCCGGCAGCAGCCGGTACCCGAGCAGCGGAATCAGCACCACGGCCGCGAACCACGAGGCGATCAGCGCGATGGCAGACACCTGGAAGATCGAGCGCGTGTACTCGCCGGTGCTCGACCTCGCGAGCACGATCGGCAAGAAGCCCGCGACCGTGACGAGCGTACCGGTGAGCATCGGGAACGCGGTGCTGGTGTACGCGAACGCGGCGGCGCGCGTGCGGTTCCAGCCCTGCGCAAGTTTGACGGCCATCATCTCGACGGAAATGATGGCGTCGTCGACGAGCAGGCCGAGCGCGAGCACGAGCGTGCCGAGCGAGACCTTGTGCAGGCCGATGTCGAAGAGGTACATCGTGAGCGAGGTGACGGCGAGCACGATCGGAATCGTGATCACGACCACCATGCCGGTGCGCACGCCCAGCGAAACGAGGCTCACGAGCAGCACGATGCCCACGGCCTCGGCCACGGCTTCGACGAAGTCGTCCACCGAGCGCGAGACCGCGTCGGGCATGCTCGACACCTCGACGAGCTTCAGCCCCGCCGGAAGTTGCGCGCGCAACTGCTCGACGCGCGCATCGAGCGCCCTGCCGAGGCGGATCACGTCGCCGCCCGGCTGCATCGTGAGGCCGATGCCGAGCACCGCCTGGTTCTGGAAGCGCATCTGCGTGGCGAGCGGCTCGTCGTAGCCGCGCCGGATCGTGGCGATGTCGCCCAGGCGAAACGCGCGGTCATTCACGCGGATCAGCGTATCGGCAATCGCCTTGAGGTCCTCGTACTGGCCGCTCGGGCGCACGAACACGCGGTCGTCGGCGGTCGTGAGCGTGCCCGCGGGCGAGACGCTGTTCTGCGCGCCGAGCACCTGGCCGAGCTGCGTGGGCGAGATGCCGAGGCGCGTGAGCTGCGTGTTCGGTATCTCGATGTAGATGCGCTGCTGCGGATCGCCGAAATAGTCGACCTTGCCGACGTCGGGCACGCGCAGCAGTTGCTCGCGCAACTTGTCCGCATAGTCGTGCAGTTGCGCGGGCGAGAAGCCGTCACCTTCGAGGGCGTAGATGTTGGTGTAGACGTCGCCGAACTCGTCGTTGAAGAACGGCCCTTGCACGCCCGGGGGCAGCGTATGGGCGACGTCGCCCACCTTCTTGCGCACCTGGTACCAGGTCTCGCGCACTTCGCTCACGGGCGCAGAGTCCTTCATCGTGAAGAACACGAGCGACTCGCCGGGCCGCGAGTAGCTGCGCAGGAAGTCGATATAGGGCGTTTCCTGAAGCTTGCGGCCGATGCGGGTCGTCACCTGATCCTCGACCTGGCGTGCGGTGGCGCCGGGCCAGAACGTCTGGATGACCATCACGCGGAACGTGAAGGGCGGGTCCTCCGACTGCGCGAGCCGCGTATAGGCGAGCGCGCCGAAGATCGTGGCGAGCGCAACGATAAAGGTGACGAGCGCCCGATGCCGCAGCGCCCACGCCGAAAGATTGAAGCGGCCTTCTTCGTGAGTGGTGCCAGGTTCGGCGCCAGCAGGGGAGCCAGCAGCGGAGCCAGGTGCGGAGCCGTTCACCTCGCTCATGACGCGAAGTCCTCGGGATGTAGCGGCGCGACCGGGCGCACCTGCTCGCCCGCATGAACCGTGTGGACGCCTTGCAGCACGATGCGCTCGCCGTCCTGCAGCCCGCCCGCCACGGTGATGGTGCGCGCGTCGTAGCGCGCGACGCTCACGCGCCGCAGCTGCAGCACGTTGTCGGGCGCGTGCACGACCCAGATGGCCGGCGCCTCGCCGTCATGGAAGAGCGCGGTGGCCGGCACGGTAAACGCAGGCGGCGCGTTGACTTCGCTCGGGGCCGCGAACGCGACGTTGGCGGTCATGCCAAGGCGCACGTCGGCATCGGGATGCTCGAGCGTGAGCCTCGCGCGCCACGTGCGGCTTTGCGGGTCGGCGGCGGCGGCGAGTTCGCGCAGGCGCGCCGTGTAGTGGCGTCCGGGCAGGGCGCCGAGCGTGACCTGCGCGGCGTTGCCGGTGTGCAGCGCGGCCACGGCGCGCTCGGGTAGATCGCACACCACGTCGATCTCACCGGTCCACGCGAGCTGGTAAACGGGCTGGCCGGCCTGAACGTTCTGGCCGGTATCGGCGTTCTCGGCCGTGATGACGCCGGCATGGTCGGCGACCATCTGCGTGTAGCGCAGCTGGTTGCTGGACAGCGCGAGCTGTTGCTGCGCCTGGTCGCGCTGGGCCGCCGCCGAGGCGTACGCGTCCTGCGTTTGCTCGAGCTGCGCGCGGGCGATGAGGTTGGCCGCGGACTGCGCGGTATCGCGATCGAGCTGCTGTTTCGCGAAGACGAAGCGGTGCTGTGCGGCGTCGAATTGCGCCTGCGCGCTGGCCGCGTTCTTCTCGAAATCGGCCGGATCCAGCCGCGCGAGCGTCTGCCCCGGCTTGACGCTGTCCCCAAGACGCACGGTGCGCTCGATGATCTTGCCGTTCACGCGAAACGAAAGCGGGGTGGCGTAGCGCGCCTCGATGTCAGCGGGGTAGGCGGGGCTCACGCCGCCGCCGTCGGGATGCACGGTCATCGATACGACCGGGCGCGGCTGCGGCGGCGCTTCCTTCTGCCTGCCGCATGCGGCAAGCGCGGCAACGCCGAGCACGAGAAGCACGTTCGCGGCGTGCCGCCACGGCGCATGCCGTGGCGCGCTGAATAGCGGCGAAGCGGACACACTGCTGAATTTACTGGAACCACTGCGCATCCTGCTCGATGCGCCACGACCGCAACGATTCACTTGGACCTCGATACGCCTTGCGCGCACGCAGACCGCAAAACCACCCTGCCGATTGCGCCGCCGTTGAGTCGTGGGTGCGGCGCGGCTCGCGCCGACACCCGGACTTGGGATGACAAGCCGGATTCTAATACAACCTTGTATTTGAATGTCAAACTGAATCTGAGGAATGTTTCAGTGCTAGACTCGCGTCCATCCATGACACATCACGACGCCCCACGCCATGACGCGCATCCGACTCACCCGTGAACAAAGCCGCGACCAGACGCGCGAGCGCCTGCTCGATGCTGCGCAGGCCCTGTTCATGAAAAAAGGGTTCGTGGGGGCGAGCGTCGAGGACATCGCGCTTGCGGCGGGGTACACGCGCG
>DATBXG010000326.1:0-2266 GCA_036514415.1 Paraburkholderia sp. | reverse complement strand
GAAGGGCTTCGCCAGTTCCGCTTCGAGCCATGCGCGCGAACGCGCATGGAGCGCGAGCGAGTCGGCCGGCGTGAAATCACGCGCGAGCGCTTGCGGGCTATCTGGCCAGGACACCTGGATCAATCCGCGAAAGTCGAGCATCACGCGCATCGCGGCCGCAATGGCGGCGTCGCGCGCGGCATCGTCTGCGCCGAAGAGCGCGAAGTCCGTCCACAGCGTCGTGCCGAGTACGCGAAAACGGCCCGCCGGATCGACATACACGCCGTCGTTGAGGAAATGCACGTTGTCGAGCGTGGAGGCGGCGTCGCGCATCGCCGTTTCCAGCGCGCCCAGGTCGCCGTCGTAGTACTCGTGATTCCCGGGCACGTACACGACCGGCACCTGCGGGTCGAACGTTTCCGCCGCCCAGCGCAGCCCCAGCCCATGATTGTGAATGTCGCCCGCGAGCACCACGAGATCGGCTTGCGCGTGCGGGATCATGTCGGGCTCGTCGTTTTCCAGATGCAGGTCGGACAGCACGCGGACCTTCACGGGCGTTTTCACAGTCAGGGCTCCTTATGTTCTTGCACTGTTAGCGCAGCACTTTCCCCGGATTCATCAGGTTCAGCGGATCGAGCGCGGTCTTGATCGCGCGCATCAGCGCGAGTTCGACCTCGCTCTTGTAGTGCATGTTCTCGTCGATCTTCAACTGCCCGAGTCCGTGTTCGGCGCTGATCGTGCCGCGATGGCGCTCCACGCTGTCGTAGACGATGCGGTTCAGCGCTTTCTCGTTTTCCGCGAGGAAGCGCTTCGGGTCGCCGCCTTCGGGCGCCTGCACGTTGTAGTGCAGATTGCCGTCGCCGAGATGGCCGAACGTGACCATGCGCGCGCCGGGCACGGCGCGCGCGATCTCGGCGTCGGTTTCCTCGATGAAGTGGCCGATGCGCGAGATCGGCACGCCGATGTCGTGCTTGATGTTCAGCCCTTCCTGTGCCTGCGCGAGCGGAATGTGCTCGCGGATGTTCCAGAACGCCTGCGACTGCGCGAGACTTTCGGCGACCACGGCGTCTTCCACGAGACCCTGTTCGAGCGCGTCTTCCATGAGCCGCTCGAAGAGCGCGCGCGCGTGTTCTTCGCTTTCGTTATCCGAGAGTTCGAGCAGCACGACCTGCGGGTGATGCTCCGCAAACGGATAGCGCAGCTGCGGGAAATGGCGCCCGACGAGCTGCATGCAGAAGTCCGACATCAGCTCGAAGCCCGTGAGGAGCGGCCCGGCGTAGCGCTGCGCGAGCGCGAGAAAGTCGAGTGCGGCATGCGCCGAGCCGAGCGCGGCGAGCGCGGTGACGCGGGCGGCCGGCAGCGGATGCAGCTTCATGACCGCAGCCGTGATGACGCCGAGCGTGCCCTCCGCGCCGATGAAGAGATCGCGCAGATCGTAGCCGGTGTTGTCCTTGCGCAGCCCGCGCAGGCCGTCCCAGATCTCGCCCTGCGGCGTGACGACTTCGAGGCCGAGGCACAGCTCGCGCGTGTTGCCGTAGCGCAGCACGCCGGTGCCGCCCGCGTTGGTCGACAGATTGCCGCCGATCGTGCAACTGCCTTCGGCCGCGAGCGAAAGCGGGAAGAGGCGGCCCGCGTCCTTTGCGCGCGCCTGCACTTCGGCGAGGATCACACCGGCTTCGACGGTGATCGTGTTGTTGTGTGCATCGATCTCGCGTACGCGGTTCAGGCGGCGCAGGCTCAACACGGCTTGCCTGCCGCTCGCGTCCGGCGTCGCGCCGCCCGCGAGACCTGTGTTGCCGCCTTGCGGCACGAGCGCGACGCGGTGCTCGTGCGAGAGCTTCACGACCGCGGCGACTTCCTGCGCATTGGCCGGGCAGAGCACGGCGAAGGCCTCGCCCCGGTAGCGGCGGCGCCAGTCGGCGAGGTAAGGGGCAGTGTCGTGGGCGCCGGTCAGCACGTTTTGCGCGCCAATGGCGGCGGCGCAGGCGTCGAGAAAGGCTTGTGGGGCGGTCGGGGTGGAGTCGGTCATGGTGTCTCGGTGTTTCGCGCGTTTCGCGTGTTTCGCGCTTTTCGCATGTGGCGCGGGGCTGCGCGCGGTGCGATATGCATGGGAGGCATTGGGGGCATCGGGGCGCTTCAGGCTGAGGCGATCAGTGTGACACGCTGTGGGCCTTCGCGCAGTGCCGGCGGAGCGGAGCGCGCGTGAGGCAAAGGCACGCAGGATCGCGGCGGCGCGTTTGCCATGCTCGCCGCGCTCACGCTGCTGTGCATCGCGTGGGAATGGCGG
>DATBXG010000325.1:0-5328 GCA_036514415.1 Paraburkholderia sp. | reverse complement strand
CAGCACGAGCGCCTTCTGGGTGTTGAGAAAGAGGACGTCAAACGTTTTCGCGTGACGCGCGATGGCGCGCACCTGGCGCACGATGCCGGGCAGCGCGCCGAGCCATTGCAGGCGCAGCGTGTCCTTGCGAATGCCCGATACGCTCGCCTCGCACGCGAGGCTCACCGGCACGCCGAGCGATTCGAGGCGCTCGCGAAACGGGCCGTCCGAGAGCAGCAGCACTTCGCGGCGCGCACCCCACGTGGCCGCGAGCGGCATGAGCGAGAACTCTGCGCCGCCGAGTTGCCCGCTCTGGTCCACGAACAACACGCTGGGCGCGTTCGTGCGCGCGGACGGCGGCACCTGATCCGGGGAAACAGCAACGGTCGCGAGAGTATGCATGGCGGCAGATCCACTCGGTTGATCGATGCCTCACAGCGAGGCGCGTTACCGTGTACGTCCGGCCACATTATTCACGCGGCTCGCGTGGAGCAGTGTGTCCGCCCGCACTTACGCGCGATGAACGCGGCTCTACGCTAGGCACAAATGCCTGTTTTGCATTCGAGCACTATCAGAAACCTCCAGGAGGAGAGTCGCAGTCATGAAAGTGGCCATCGTGCACGACTGGCTCGTCGTTTCTGGCGGAGCCGAAAAAGTGCTGCAACAGATCATCGAATGCTTCCCCGACGCGGACCTGTTCAGCCTCGTGGACTTTCTCGAAGACCGCTCGATCGTGCGCGGCAAGCCCGTGCAAACGTCGTTCATCCAGCACCTGCCCTTCGCGCGGCGCCGCTATCGCGGCTACCTGCCGCTCATGCCGCTCGCCATCGAGCAGTTCGATCTCGCCAGCTATGATCTGATCATCACGAGTTCGTATGCCGTCGCCAAGGGCGTGCTGGTCGGCCCCGACCAGACTCACGTGAGCTACGTGCATTCGCCCATCCGCTACGCGTGGGACCTCCAGCATCAGTATCTGCGCGAATCGCACCTCACGCGCGGCATGCGCTCGTGGGCCGCGCGCGCGCTGCTGCACTATCTGCGCAACTGGGACTCGCGCTCGGCCAACAGCGTGGACCAGTTGCTGTGCAACTCGCACTTCGTCGCACGGCGCATCATGAAGACCTATCGCCGCGACGCCTGCGTCGTGGCCCCGCCCGTCGACGTGCAAGGGTTCGAGCTGCGCGCCGAAAAGGAAGACTTCTATTTGTGCGCGTCGCGCATGGTGCCGTACAAGCGCATCGATCTCATCGTCGAGGCCTTCGCCGCCATGCCTGAGCGCCGGCTCGTCGTGATCGGCGACGGACCGCAGATGGCCGACGTGCGCGCCAGGGCCACGCCCAACGTGAGCGTTCTTGGCTATCAACCTTTCGAAGTCCTCAGGGATCACATGCAGCGCGCGAAGGCGTTCGTGTTTGCGGCCGAGGAAGACTTCGGCATCGCCATTCTCGAAGCCCAGGCGTGCGGCACGCCCGTGATCTGCTATGGCAAGGGCGGCGTGCTCGAAACCGTCGTTCCGCTCGGCGAACCCGAACCGACAGGCATTTACTTTCCCGAGCAGACGGTGCAGTCGCTGAGCGCCGCGGTCACGGCATTCGACCGCAGCATCGACAGATTCACTCCGCAGGCGTGCCGCAAAAACGCCGAGCGCTTCTCGCCCACCGTGTTCCGCCGCGCGTTCATGATGGAAGTGATGCGAACCATCGCCGCGCAAAGCGTGCTTCGCGACACACTGCACACCGAAGAGGAAATGCGCCTGAGCGTGCGATAGCGCGCGTATCAGTCCCGTATCGCTTACACGTATCGCGCACCTGTCAATTTCGCGCGCCCGCTCTGTGCAAGGCGCGCGTCCTCCCTCCCCCACAATCGCCAGCATTCGCGCGAAACAGCGTCCCTACGCTACGCCGTGCCTCGTGCCGCTGCGCGCCGCGCCCTCGTGCTTTGCGCCTCTTGGGCGTATTCAGATCGCACGCAGCCAATAACCATTCAGACAGCTGACAACGGCAGGAAAAATCGCATGCAATTGTAATCACGGTGTCAGTTGGGGTAAGTGCGGAGGGGCACGCATGCCAAATGATTGGGCGCGAATAATAGCCAGCATAAAAACTACTTTCCGCTGGCATAAAAAGTCATGTTCAAGGAAACCACATCGGCAACCCCGCCCATCCTGGCGCCAGGCATGCTCACCAGCGGGGACACGTACGTGGAAACGTATGCTGAAACCCACGCGCGGCAAGAGCCCGCGAGCATTCTGTTCGTCGACCAGAGCGGTCAGCTCGGCGGCGCGGAGTTCTCGCTCATGCCGCTTGCGGCCACGTGGGGTGCGCGTCGCGAAGTGCTGCTGCTTTCGGACGGCCCGTTTCGCGGGCGCCTCGAATCACTCGGCGTGCCGGTGAGCCTCGCATGCGAGGCCAGCGTTTCCGATATCCGCAAGGACACGTTGCGTCTGCACTGGCTTGGCGCGCTGCCAGGCATCCTGCGTCAGGTGCGCGCCATCGCGCGCCACGCGGAGTCATTCGACATCCTGTTTCTCAACACGCAGAAGGCGCTCGTGCTCGGCGCGCTCGGCAAGCCGCTGCATCGCAAGCGGATCGTCTGGCATCTGCACGACATCATGTCGAGCGAGCATTTCGGCCCGCTGCAGCGGCTCGTCGTGCGCTGGCTCACGCGCTACGCGGTCGATCATGTCATCGCGAACTCGCGCGCCTCGGCCGATTCGCTCATCGCGCTCGCGCACTGCGCCCCGGAAGACGTGCCGGTCGTGCACAACGGCGTGGATCTCGACGAATTCAGCTGCAAGGACGCGCCGGACATGGCCGGGCTGCGCCGGAAGTTCGGACTCCCGGAGAATGTCTATCTCGCCGGGCTGTTCGGACGTCTCGCGCCGTGGAAGGGCCAGCACATTGCGCTCGAAGCGCTCGCGCGCGTGCCGGACCTGCATCTCGTGCTGGTCGGCTCGGCGCTCTTCGGCGAACAGGAGTATGTGAAATCGCTGCACAGCCAGGCCGCGCGGCTCGGCGTGGTGGATCGCCTGATCTTCGCCGGGTTTCGCGACGACATGCCCGCATGGATGAAGGCCGTCGATGTGATCCTGCACACGTCCACCGAGCCGGAACCGTTTGGCCGCGTGATCATCGAGGGCATGGCGGCGGGCCGCCCGGTGATTGCGGCAGCGGCCGGCGGCGTGACCGAGATCGTCCAGCACCGGACAAATGGCTGGCTTGTGCCGCCACGCGACGCCGCTGGGCTCGCAGATGCGATAGAAACATTGCGCGCCGCTCCCGAGATGGCGAATCGCCTTGCAGCGCAAGCGCTGGACGATGTTGCACAGCGGTTTTCAGTGGGGGCGTACCTCGATCAGATGAAGCGAATGATTACTAACGTCAGCGAGTGAATGTGCAAACACGTGCGCGGAATGTGCAAACGCGTGCGCGTTGTGTGCCTCGGCTAACGGTTGGCGGATAGTGGCGTGCCTAAGATGGGATCATTTCCACTCCACTGCCCATCGATCCGCACATCATGAGCGCAGCGAAGCTCAGTTCCTGGGGCCACTATCCTTATGCGCCGCAAACGGGCCCGTCGCCCGGCTGGCGTGAAGGCGTGCAGAGCGTGCTGCGTGACGCCGGCACGCGCTTCGGCACGACCCTGCCGTTCGGCAACGGGCGCAGCTATGGTGACAGCTGTCTCGCCGCGACCGATCACGTCGTCGCGCTGCGCGGGCTCGACCGCTTCATTGCAGCCGACTGGGAAACCGGCATCCTGCGCGCCGAGGCGGGGGTCACGCTCGGCGAAGTGCTCGCGCTTGCGGTGCCGCGCGGCTGGATGCTGCCCGTCACGCCCGGCACGCAGTTCGTCACGCTGGGCGGTGCCGTGGCCAACGACGTGCATGGCAAGAACCACCACGTGCGTGGCACGTTCGGGCGCCACGTGCGGCGCTTTTCGTTGCTGCGCTCCGACCGCGAACCGCTCGAGTGCGCACCCGGCGAAAACCCGGACCTGTACCGCGCAACGATCGGCGGCCTCGGGCTCACGGGCATCATCGAGTGGATCGAGCTGCAACTGATGCCGGTCGCCTCCAGCCGCCTTGCGACCGGGACGGTCCCCTTCGGCAATCTCGACGAGTTCCTCGCGCTCTCGCACGAACTGGACACGCAGCACGAATACGGCGTGGCGTGGATCGACTGCCTTGGGCGCGGTGCGTCGCTGGGCCGTGGCATCTATGTCTGCGCCGATCACGCCGACGACCAATGCTACGACCTGCCGAGGCGCCGCGAGCGCCAGGTGCCGTTCGCTCCGCCGTGGTCGCCCGTGAACCGCTACACGCTGAAGCTCTTCAATACGTTGTACTACCGGCGCGAAGCTGCGAAGGCCGGCTCCGCCGTCGTCGACTACGCGAGCTACTTCTACCCGCTCGACAGCATTCAGAACTGGAATCGCCTCTATGGGCGGCGCGGCTTCCAGCAATACCAGCTCGTCGTGCCGGACGCCACGGCGCGCGACGCACTGCATGCGTTCCTCGACACCATCTCGTCGACGAATGCCGGCTCGTTTCTCGCGGTGCTCAAACGCTGCGGCCCGCTCGTCTCGCCGGGCCTGCTGTCGTTCCCGATGCAGGGCATTTCGCTCGCCCTCGATTTCCCGCAGCACGACGCCCGCAACACCGCGCTCTTTGCACGGCTCGACGCGATCGTGCGCGAAGCAGGCGGCCGCCAGTACCCGGCCAAGGACGCACACATGAGCGGTGCGGATTTTCGCGCCGCCTATCCCGCATGGCAGACGCTCGAACAACTGCGCGACCCGATTCTGATGTCGCGCTTCTGGCAACGGACAACCCGGTAATGGACAAGAACATCCTGATCGTAGGCGGCTCATCCGCCATCGCCGTAGCGTGCGCACGCGAATGGGTCAAGCGCGGCGCGAATTTCATGCTGGCAGGGCGCCATCCAACACGTCTCGACGCCGTCGCGCAGGACCTGCGCGTGCGCGGCGCGGGCCGCGTCGGCACGTTCGTGCTCGACGTCAACGACTTCGACCAGCACCGCGCGATGCTCGACTCGACCGTGGCCGAGCTTGGCCGCATCGACATCGTGCTGCTCGCGCACGGCACGCTCTCCGACCAGTCCGAATGCGAGCGCGATCCGCAGGCCGCGGTCCGCGAGATCACCGTCAACGCGCTCTCGACGATCGCGCTGCTCACGTTGCTCGCTGGCGTGTTCGAAGCGCAGAAGAGCGGTTCGATTGCCGTGATTTCGTCCGTGGCGGGCGACCGCGGGCGGCCCTCGAACTATGTCTACGGCACCGCCAAGGCGGCCGTCACGACCTTCTGCGAAGGGCTGCGCGCGCGCCTCTTCA
>DATBXG010000324.1:0-5565 GCA_036514415.1 Paraburkholderia sp. | reverse complement strand
GATGCCGTTGAACGAGCCCGCATACACGTCCACCTTGCCGTAGTGGTTGCGCGTGCCGAACACGTGGTCGAAATTCACCCAGCCGTAGAAGAAGCCCCAGGCCACGTCGCGCATCATCGCGCGCAGGAAGGCGTCGGCGGGAATGGCGTGCGTGCGGGTCTGCCCCTTCGCGGGCCACAGCACCTTCACGAAGTATTCGTCGCGCGTGAATTCGAACGCGCCGAGCGTGTAGCGGCGATAGCCGGTCACGGCGTCGGGCTCGCTCGCACGCACGGTGTCGGCGGCGAAGCCTGCGGAGTGATCAAGGGTTTCGAGGGTGGCCATTTGGTGTCTCCAGTAGTCGAGTGTTCGGTTAGCGCGTGTTTTCAGTGCAGGCAGATATCTGCCCACTTCTGCACGGACAGTTCACCGACCATGGTCTGCACGAGCGCCACGCCGGCCTGTTGTGCGCTGAAGCGATACGCGCAGCTGGCCGGCAGCAGCGCTTGATGCCCGCGGCGCAGCACCACGTGGCCCATCTTGCGGCCTGCGGGCTGCCCGCCCGCGTCGACGGTGCCCGTGCCGCCCTCCAGCGGCGTATCGAGCTTGATGAAGTCGATGCGGACCTCGCCGTCCATCAGGATGACGAACTCATCGTGTGCGCAGGCGAACCAGCGCGACTGCCCTTGCGTGCGCAGTACTTCGATCACGTATTCGAGATTCTTGCCAACCACGACCTTTTCGTAGGGCGCCGACTGCGCGGCGACTTCGAATACGTTCGAGAAAACGTAGTGGCGCGCGTCGCCGCTCGTGATTTCGATCTCGCCCTTGCGGTACTGCTCGAGCGAGCCGAAGACGGTGTGGAATGACGAATCGGTCATGGCTGTCTCCTGTTTTGGAAGGTGTCGTTGGAATCAACTTTAGGAGCGCGGCACGGCGGCCACAACCGGCGGCCTGGCAACTACGGCATTCGCGTTTCGCAAATAATCGCGGCAGACGATCGCCGCAAGCGCTAGCGCACCCAGCCGCGTTCGATCAGCGGTACGTCCCACGCGGGCTCGGGGCCCAGATACTCGGCCAGAAATTCCACGAGCGCCTTCACCTTCAACGCCTGGCGCTGCGTGGAGGGATACACGGCCGCAAAGCTCAGCGCCGAAAGGTGGTACCCGGTGAGAATCGGCACGAGCGAGCCGTTGAGGAGCGCTTCGCTCGCCACGAGCGTAGGCAGACACACCACGCCGCCGCCCGTGAGCGCATAGTCGCGCAGCAAATGCACGGAGTTCGAGCGAATCATGCCGGGTAGTTCCATCTCCACGACCTCGTCGCCGCAGGTCATCGTCCAGCGGTTGCGGGAGGGATAGCCCGAATAGAGCGCCGTGGTGTGCTGCAGCAATTCGCGTGGATGCTGCGGCGCGCCATGCGCTTGCACATAGGCGGGCGTCGCGCAAAAGAGCCGCCGCACCGAAAAGAGCCGGCGCTCGATCAGCGAGTCGGAAATGGGCGGGAAGATCTGGAACGCGACGTCGAAACCTTCTTCGATCGGATCGACCACGCGGTCGTTGACGATCACGTCGAGCTGGATGCCAGGATAGCGGCGGTTGAACTCGGCGAGCGGCGCGCCGAAGTGTCCCAGCGCGAAGCCCGGCAACATCTGGATGCGCAGCCTGCCCGTTGGCGTGGCGCGCAGTTCGCGCATCTGGTCGGTCAGCTCGTTCACGCGCCCCACGACCTCGGCGCACTCACGATAAAACGCCTCGCCGACTTCGGAGAGGCGCACGTGCCGCGTGCTGCGATGAAAGAGCGGTGCGTTGACGAACTTCTCCAGTTGCTGGATGCGGTTCGTCACGACCGAACTGGTCACGCCGAGCTGTCGCGCCGCTTCCGCAAAACTGCTCGTTTCCGCCACGCGCACAAACGCTTCGATGCTCAGGAATCGGTCCATGCTCCTCTCTTGGTCGTGGGTTCGGGCCCTCCAAGTATAGGGCCCGCCTCCCGTCATTTGCGCCGCTCCGTCGCGAGCGGCACGGCAGCAGAGGACGACGCGCAGAGCCCGTGAACCCTACTCGACCTGCCCCGCCGCAGGAAACTGGGCAGCCGCGCCAGCAGCCTCGCGGCGGCGCAGCTTCGCCGGCGCGGTCTCCTTGAGCAGGAAGCTCACCAGCACGCCGAGCACGACGGCGCCGATCGGCAGCCACAGAATATTCTGGATACCGAAATGGGCCGCCACGAATCCGGCGAGCGCGGGCGCGACGCCGCCGCCGAAGATTTCGCCCGCGCCCACCACGAGCCCAATCGAGGTCGAGACCATGCCAGCCGGTGCGGCTTCGGTGGCAACCGGGCCCGAGAGCAGTGAAACGAGGCCCAGCGTGAAAAACGACGCTGCGAACAGCACCGCGAAGAGCGCGAGCGGCTGCGCGCCGAGTCCGCGAAACACGATCAGCATGACCGCGGTGCCCACGAAGCCGACGACGCTCGCCACGCGCCGGCCCACCAGATCGGAAAGCCCCGGCAAGCCGAACTGTCCGATGAAACCGCCGAAGCCGATGGCCGAAGCCACGACGCCCATGCGCTGCGTGTCGAGCGCGAGATACTGCGTGAGGTACAGCGGCAGCATGGCGCCGAGCACGAACACGCCTGTCATCGCGCAGAAGAGCGCCACCATCGCCACGGGAATATTGCGGCTGCGGATCACGTCGCGCCAGTGGCCGCGTTCGGCTTTTGCGCCGGACGCGCCCGCTTCACGCGTACCCATGCCTTGCGGCTCCCGGATCACGCGGTACATCAGCAAGCCGAGAATGAGGCCCGGCACCGAGACGAGTGCGAACACCCAGCGCCAGCTCATCACGCCCAGCAGCTGCGTGGCGATGATCGGCGAGAGCGCGAGCCCGAACAGCGCGAAGCCGCTTTGCTGGAGGCCGAGATTGAAGCCGCGGCGCTTCGGGTGCGAGGCGTCGGCGGTGGCGGCGAAACTCGTCGGGCAGAACGAGCCTTCGGCCACGCCCATCAGCGCGCGCACGGCGAGCAGGCTGGCAAAGCCGCCTGCGAGGCCCGAGAAGCCCGAGAGCAGCGAGAACGCGATGATGGCGGGAATCAGCACCTTGCGGCGCCCGACCTTGTCGGACATGCCGCCCATGACCGCCGCGAACACACCCCACGAAAGGCCGAGTATGCCGATGCAGTTGCCCACGTCCTGTGCGTTCAGGTTCAGGTCCTTCATGATGGACGGGAACAGCGGCGCGATCAGCCAGCGGTCGAGGCCCACGAGGCCGAAGCCCAGCGCCAGCAGCGTCACGGCCTTCCACTCGTAGGCCGAGTCCCATGTGTTCGGTTTCATCTCTGTCTCCTTGGGCCGGCCGCTTGCCGCGCCACGCGTATACGTTCGAAAACGGTGTGCGACGCGACGTGCACCACTGCGCGCTCGCAGGACGCCGTCGACATCGACGCCGCCAGGATAGTCGCAAGCGCTGCGCAATCAGAACGGGATAGCGCGCGAATACGTCATTCGCGAATCGCAAACAATCAGGCGCGCAAGGCCCGCGGGCAACGCAGCCGGGACATGGCGCACGGCGCGCGCCGCGCGTTTTCAGGCGAGGCGCCCATCCCAGGACAATTCCGGGTAGACGCGCGCGTAGGCGCCTGGCGGTATGCATGCGCTCACACGGTTGCGCCATCGCTCAGCGCATGAGTTGCGCCAGGCCGAGCGCCGCGCGGGTCGCCAGGAAGATACGCGAGGCATGAGCGCGGCGGCGCTCACGCTTTGCGCAGGTGCTCGGTATGCATGTCGCTCAACCGGCTGAGCAGGATGCCGTAGCCGGTCAGGTGCCCGAGATAGACGCTCGTGAACACGCCCGTTGCGGGCAGGGATTCGACGAGCGCATGCAGTTCCTCGCGCGTAAGCGGCTGCGCAAGCAGGCCTGGGTGCTCCACCCGAAGGTCGGCCTGCGAGGCCAGTTGCCGGTGGACGTCCACGAGGCGCGCGAGGCCGCGCCGGTACGCGTCCTTCCATTGCGCGTCCAGCGCCTCGAATTGCGCGTTGAACGTGTCGAGCGTTTCGAGGAATCCGACGATCGAATCAAATAGCTCGTGATAGCACGAGAACAGCGGCAGGCGATCGCGGTTGCGCTTAAGATGCGCCGACATCCACGACTGCTCCAGGTCCGCCTTGAGCAGATCATGCGCCTGCTTCAGATTGCTGCTCGACAAACGCAGCGCGGCAGTCGCCGTTTTGAGCTTCGCGCAGTCCAGCGTTTGCGCAGCGACCTCGGTGAGCAAGGCCTCGGCCTGTTCGTTGCCGTCGTTCACGAGGGTATTCGCCCAGAAGCCGTGATCGGGCGGAAACGCAATCTGCTGGATGACGAAACCGAGCAGCATGCCGAGCACCACGCCAATCAGCCGCTGCTCCAGCAACGGTATGTGCTCGCCCGTGTAGAGCACGAGCGTCATCGGCACGGTGATGCTCGTCATCTGGAACACCGAAGGCCTGATGCGCACGATCGTGAAGATGACGAGCGGCAGCAGGATCACGCCCTGCCATAAATGCGGCGCGGTCACCCAGATCAGCAGCGTGGCTATCGGCATCGCAACCAGGTTCGACATCACGCGCTTGTAGAAGTACCCGCGCGCCGCCGAGATGGAACTGCCGAGCGCGAGGGTAAGCATGGCCGAGCCGGAGAGCGCGACCGCCGCCTCGGGAAAACCGCAAGCGTACGGAATCCCGAAGCCGATCCACATGCCGAGCGTGAGCTTCGTGTATTTCGCGAGTTCGGATAGGGAAAAGCGTGCGAGCGCACGGCGAAACGGCGTGAGCGGTTTGTGAGCGTAGGAGGAGGAAACCATGAATGCCCTCGGTCGTTTCAGGCGAGGTTGAGGTCGCAGTTTCGCAGCGCCGGTTGAAGGTCAACCAGGCGCCAATGCTAACGCGATTGATGGGACTGTTCCGGCACTCAGTGCAGCCGCGGGGGCTTTTCTGGGAATTTTTCCGCCCAGGATTTTCTTTCCATTTCCTTAGATGAAAGCCGGGCATTTTGGCGGGACGCCCGCCGTTCCGGGCGTTGCGGGTCGCCTGGTGCAAGCGCCGTACCTTGCGATTTATTTTCAATTTCTTTCGTGTTTTTTTCATTTACCGTCATTGTCCAACGGATGAAGTTCGCATTGCGAACCTGCTTTTGCCGACTTCCCCGCTTCCCTCAAGCACTGGGGCCCGCCCATGACGACAACAACGAAAGTCTCCATTTGTCTGCCAACGTGCAACCGGCCAGAATTGCTCGTTCGCTGCATCGAATCGTGCCTCATGCAAACCCATGCGAACATCGAGATCGTGATTGGCGACGACTCGCATGACGATCGCACGGCGCAACTGGTCGCCTCGCGTTACGGCGACGACCCGCGCATCGCCTACCGGCGCAACGTGCCCGCGCTCGGCCAGGCGCCCAATGTGGCCAGCCTCTTCGAGCGCGCGAGCGGAGACAAGATCCTGCTGATCCACGACGACGATTATCTGCTCGTCCACTGCATCGAGACGCTGCTTGCGCAGTGGGAGCGTTACCCGGATCTGGAAGTCGCGTTCGGCGATCAATACGAAACCGA
>DATBXG010000323.1:0-2081 GCA_036514415.1 Paraburkholderia sp. | reverse complement strand
CCAAGGAACGCCACGGCTGGCCCCATCGTCTCGTCGCCGCCTTCATGCGAGGCGGCGGCTGGCGCGGGGCCGCGCAACGCATCGCCGCGCGCGCGGGCGATAGCGCACGTGTGCAATGGGCCGTGACTGTGGCGCTCGCGCCGCTCACGGCGTACTGGTTCGCGCAGATCCCGCTGATCGGCCCTCTTGCCAACGCCTTGGCGATTCCCTGGGTGAGCATGCTCGTCACGCCGCTGGTCATCGGGAGCGCGGCGCTGCCCGCACCGCTAGATGCCGTCGCGCTGCGCACGGCGCATACCTGCCTCGACTGGCTCACCGTGGCGCTGGGCGCCCTCGAAGGCCTGCCGTGGGCGGTGTTGCGAGTGCCGCAGCCCGGTGCATGGCCGTTGGGCTGCGCGGCCGTGGGCGTCGCCTGGTGTCTTGCGCCGCGTGGCTGGCCGTTGCGCTGGCTTGCGCCGTTCACCTGGCTGCCGCTCCTCGTGCCAGCGCCCACGGGCCCGCCGCCGGGCGCGTTCCGGCTCACCGCGCTCGACATCGGGCAGGGCACGTCGGTGCTGGTCGAAACGGCCCGGCATACCTTGCTCTTCGATGCGGGCCCCGGCCCCGAATCGACGCAGGCGGGCGAGCGCATCGTCGTGCCGTATCTGCAGGCGCACGGCATCGCGCGGCTCGACGCGCTCATGATCAGCCACGACGATTCCGATCATTCGGGCGGCGCGCCGGCCGTGCTCGATTCGGTCGACGTGGGCGAGTTCGTGGCGGGCATCCTGCCCGCGCATCCGCTGTGGGCGAACGCCCGCGAAAAGGGCGCGCAGACCGTGCAATGCGCCGCGGGCCAGCGCTGGCAGTGGGACGGCGTCGATTTCGAGGTGCTGTGGCCCGATGCCGGGCCGCTCACAGGCAAACCCAATGCGCATTGCTGCGTCCTGCAGGTCACGACAGCGACGAGTGCGGCAAGCGCGTCAAGCGCGGCGTCCCGGGTGCCACGCGGACCGGTTTCAGCCCTGATCACCGCAGACATCGAAGCGGGCGTCGAGCGCACGCTCGTCGCGCGCGACCCCGGGCGGCTGCGCGCGCAAGTGCTGGTCGTGCCGCATCACGGCAGCCGCACCTCGTCGACTGAACCGTTCCTCGACTCTGTCTGGCCGCTCGTCGCGATATTTCAGGTAGGCTATCTGAATCGCTTTCATCACCCGTATCCGGGCGTCTACGCGCGCTACGAGGCCCGCCGCATCGTGCTCGCGCGCAGTGACGCGGACGGCTCGGTGCGCGTCGATGCGCGCCCGGGTGCACTTGCCATCGAGCGCTTTCGCGATACGCAGCGGCGCTACTGGATGGATGCGCCAGCGCAGGACTGACGCGTCAGGCCGATGGCAACGCGAAATGAAAAGCGCGAAACGCGAACGACGAAAGACATCAACAAGAATCAACAAGATAGAGAGACAAGCCGCCTTTGAAAAACGTCATCCATTTCTCGCACGCGAACGGCTTTCCGGCCTCGACGTACCGCACGTTCTTCGCCGAACTGGGCGACAACTACGAACTGCGCCACATCGAGCGCATTGGCCATGACGCACGCTTTCCTGTCACGCGCGACTGGCCGCATCTGGTCGAGCAACTGCTCGACGATATTGGACGCACCTATGAAGATCCCGTGTGGCTGGTCGGCCATTCGCTCGGCGGCTATCTCTCGCTGATGGCCGCGCTGAAGAAGCCGCAGTGGGTGAAGGGCGTCGTGATGCTCGATTCCCCCGTGATCGCCGGCTGGCGCAGCAGCATGCTGCGGGTGTCGCAGTGGACCGGCCTCGACGAGCGCCTCTCGCCGGCCGCCGCCACGCGCACGCGCCGCACGAACTGGGCGAGCCGCGACGAGGCATGGCGGCATTTCCATTCGAAAACTGCATTCGCGCGCTGGGACGAGCGCGTGCTGTCCGACTATGTCGACTTCGGCATTCCTCAGACATCAGCCGACGGCAGCCGCACGCTCGCCTTCGACCGCGATACCGAATACATGATCTACCGCACGCTGCCGCACACGCTCGGCGCGCGGCTCGTGCACGGCTCGCCGGTGCCGGTGAGCT
>DATBXG010000322.1:0-2124 GCA_036514415.1 Paraburkholderia sp. | reverse complement strand
CCATCGAGATCGCCGCGGAGTTGCATACCTTCGTGAAGGGCCGCCAGGTCGACGACCATATTCAGGCGATGCTGCGCTACGAGAACCATGCGCGCGGCATGCTATGGGCGAGCCAGGTGGCGAGCGGCGCGGAAAACGCGTTGCGGCTGCGCGTGTATGGCACGAAGGCCGGGCTTGCGTTCGATCAGGAGGAGCCGAACCTCTTGTGGTTCACGCCACAGGGCGGCGAAGCGCAACGGCTAACGCGAGGCCGGGTGACAGGGGGGGCCGCGCAGCACGCCACGCGTGTGCCGCCGGGGCATCCGGAGGGGTATCTGGAGGCGTTCGCGCAGCTTTATCGCGACGCCGCCGCGCAGATCCACGCGCGCGAGTCCGGCGAGCCTGCGCCGCCCGAGAGCCGGCTCCTCACGACGGTGGCCGACGGCGTAGAGGGATTGCGCTTCATCGAGGCGGTGCTCGCGAGCAGCGCGGCGGGCGGCGCGTGGCGGAGCATCGTGCGGCCGTGAATGGCGTTGCCGCCTGTTTCTGCTCACGCGCATTGCGAACGGGGCGGGAATACTTATGCGGCGGGCTTCGTCTTATTCTGGCGGAAAGCGGATCTGCGAAAATTGCCGCCCGGCCAGGATCGCGCGTCGTTCGATCCCGGCGGCCGAGTCTATCCGACCCTGCTCCTCCATAAACGCGAGGAATGCGCGGGTAGAGACCCTGATGGACGTGTCGCCCGCCTAGCTGCGCAAGGCGTTGAGCTCGTCGACCATGCGGCGCGTACGCGCTTCCGGCAGGCGAGGCATCGGCAGATGGGCTTGAGCCATCAGCAGGAACAGGTCTTCGTCGCTGTCGATGCCGAGCGCCTGCATCGCCTGGCGGTCATCCATGCGACCAAGCGAAAAGTCGAGTAGTGTGCGGAAATTCTGATTGCCGCCTGCTTCGGCAGCTTCGAACGTCTCGACGAGATAGCGGAGCTCGGCGTTAAACAGCGCGTTGATGGATGTGTTCGATTTCGCCGCAAGGATCTTGGCGCGCTTGAGCAGATCGCGATCAACTGAGCCCGTGAAGTTGACAGTTTCGGCCACGATGAGAACCTTTCTCCCAGTAGCAATAGAAGCGCCGTGGCTCGCGTATTTCGCGCCGAGAGCCAATAAGTAACATGGCCATGTTAGCTAAAGTGGCCGCGTTAAATACCGTAGCCAGGTTATCGCACCATGAATTCGCAGATCGCCGCCGCCATCCGTCACCATTCGCCGTCACCGCGCTCGTAGCGCTTGCGCTTATTGCCCCAGATACACGAACTTCCCGCCGCGTACCGTGCCCATCACGCTCGCGCGCTGGTCGAGGCCCACGTGGTCGGCCGGGCTCGTAGTCACCATGCCGTTGGGCACGACCACTTCATGCGCGTGCTCGAGTTCGCCGCGCAACGCCACGCGGAACGCCTCCGTGCCCGGCTGCGCGGTCTTGAGCGCGCGCGTCACCGCATCCTGCAAGCGCGGGTACACGCCTGCCGCGTCGCCGGCGAACTGCGTGACGGTGCCCGGGCCGTACTTTGCCTCGTAGGCGTCGACAAAGGCGAGCGCCGCCTTCTGCGCCGGCTGGTCGGCGGGCAGCGTGCGCGCCACCACCACCGGCTGGGTCGGGAACAACGTGCCTTCCACGTCCTTGCCGCCCAGTTTGATGAACTCTGGCGTGGCAATGCCGTGCGTCTGGTAGATCGCGCCCTTGTAGCCGCGCTCTACCAGCGTGCGTTGCGGCAGCACGGTCGGCGTCCCTGCGCCCGCAATCAGCACGGCGTCGGGCTTCGCCGCGATGAGCTTGAGGATCTGGCCCGTCACGCTCGCGTCGGTGCGGTTGAAGCGCTCGCTCGCCACGATCTGGATGTTGCGTTCCTTCGCGAACTTCGTGAACTCGTTGAGCCAGCTGTCACCGTAGCTGTCCGCAAAGCCGATGAAGCCGACGGTCTTCACGGCGTGCGCGGCCATGTAGCGCGTCATGACGTCGGCCATCGCGGCGTCGGTCTGCGCCATCTTGAACGCCCACACTCGCGCGCCTTGCTGCGGCTCGACCACCGAGCCGGAGCCGACCAGCGTAATCATCGGCGTCCGGCTTTGCGCTACCGGGTCGAGCGCCGCG
>DATBXG010000321.1:0-2668 GCA_036514415.1 Paraburkholderia sp. | reverse complement strand
GGGGCGCACCGCGTTCACACGCACGCCCTGCGGGCCGAGTTCCTTGGCGAGCCCGATCGTCATCGTGTCGACCGCGCCTTTCGACGACGCATAGTCCACATATTCGTTGGGCGAGCCAAGCCGCGCGGCAGCCGACGAGACATTGACGATCGAGCCGCCGTCGCCGCCACGATCCTTCGACATGCGCCGGGCCGCTTCGCGTGCGCACAGAAACGCGCCGTACACGTTCACGTCGAACATGCGCTTCAGACGCTCGGCGCTCATGTCGGCGACCTGGCTGCCGGGCGCGACGATGCCCGCGTTGTTCACGAGCGCGTCAATGCGGCCATAGGCCGATTCGAGCGCGTCGAACATCGCGACGACGTCGGCCTCGCTCGCCACGTCGCCGCGCAGCACGCGCGCGTGACCGCCGGCGCGGCCCACCTCGGCGGCGGTTTCGTCGGCGGCCGGCTCGTTGTGCAGATAGTTGACGCCGACGGTCCAGCCGTGTGCGCCGAGGAGGCGCGCCGTCGCGCGGCCAATGCCGCGGCTTGCGCCGGTGATCAGGACAACCTTGCTCATTTCGATGCACTCATGGTGATGACTGCGCGTAGTGACTCTGGTTTGTCTGCGGCAACGGCGCCGTGCGATCAGATTCGGATCAAACGTTCTCGCGCAGCTGCGCCCACTTGTCTTGCGCGGGCGCGTGATAGCGCTTGAGCTTCGCGATCAGCGCGACAGGATCGCTGTCGGTTTGCAGCATCTCGAGGTAGGTCTGGCGCATGAAGCCTTCGCGCACGGTGTGATCGAGCAGCGCCATGAGCGGATCGTAAAAGCCGCCGATGTTCAGCACGCCCACGGGCTTGCGGTGATAGCCGAGCTGCGCCCACGTATAGACCTCGAACAGCTCTTCGAGCGTGCCTGCGCCGCCCGGCAATGCGACGAAGGCATCGGAGAAGTCGGCCATCATCTTCTTGCGGTGGTGCATGTCGGGCACCACGTGCAGCTCGGTCAGGCCCGCGTGGCCTACTTCCTTGTCGACCAGCAGCTCGGGAATCACGCCGATGGCGCGGCCGCCGCCCGCCATCACGGTGTCGGCGATCACGCCCATCAGGCCTACCTTGCCGCCGCCGTAGACGAGCGCGAGATTCGCGGCGACGAGCGCGCGGCCAAATGCCTGCGCCGCTTCGGTATAGATCGGGTTGGCTCCAGGCGAGGAGCCGCAATAGACACAGACTGCTTTCATTCGGCTTCGGCCTTTATTCCCGGTTGTCTTTCGCTGCGTTCGCGCCCTCGCGCGGCGGCAGGTAATCGTAGAACTCGCGCTTGGCGAGCTTGCCAGAAACGAGGTCGTCGAACAGCTCGCGCGCGCGGCCGCGCAGGTACGGCGCCATCAGCGAGACGATCTGCACGCTCACCTGGTGCAGTTCGTCGCGAATCGCTTCCTGGTCGTTGTACTTGCGCGGGTTCATCACGAACTGGTACGAGAGCCAGTAGGTGGCGATCACGCCGATGTTGGTCGAGATCACGTCGATCTCGGCGGGCGTGGCGACCATCTCGCCGTCTTCCACGAGCTGCTCGCAGAACTGCTTCGCGAAGTGCACCTTGTGGCTGATGATCTGCTTGAAGTGCATCTCCAGCGTGCGGTTGCGCGCGAGCAGATCGTTCAGGTCGCGATACAGAAAGCGGTAGCGCCACGTGAAATCGACCATGTACTGCAGATACGCCCACATCTCGTCGATGGTGGCGCGATGGTCTTCGGGAAAACGCAGACGCTTTTCGATCTCCTGCTCGAACTGGCTGAAGATGCTGTTGATGATGTCGTCTTTGTTGCGGAAGTGGTAGTACAGGTTGCCTGGACTGATCTCCATTTCCTCGGCGATGGTCGTCGTGGTGACGTTCGGCTCGCCGATCTCGTTGAACAGCTTCAGCGACAGCTCAAGAATCCGTTCGCGTGTACGGCGGGGAGGTTTGGCTTCCATGTCGTCCGGCCCTGAAAATGCTGTGCCGGGCTCAGGCGCACCGCCAGTATGTTGCGGTGCGCGCGGCCCGGGCGCGGTTGTTCGTTATAAGACTGTCGTTCGATTATAAACCGACGGCCCGCGCGCACCGACAGCTTGCGCTGGCCGGGGAGACGGTCGGGGTGCGAAGCGCCCGCTGGGTATGGCCCCGCGGGCGCCCGGAGACAGGCGCCGCTAGAGCACGCCGAGCCCGTGCAGCAGCAACGGGCCGAAACGGGGCACGAGAATCAGCCCCCAGGTCATCACGCAGAGCAGCAATGCGACCGTCACGGCCGCGCTGCCCAGGTCCTTGGCGCGGCCCGAAAGCTCATTGCGTTCGAGACCGATGCGGTCCACGGCGTTCTCGATGCCCGAATTGAGCAGCTCGACGATCAGCACCAGCATGACCGAGCCGAGCAGCAGCACGCGCTCGACGGGCTCGACCGGAATGAACACGCCGATCGGCACGAGGATGGCCGCGAGCGTGAGTTCCTGGCGAAACGCGCTCTCTTCACGGATTGCGGCGCGAAAGCCCTTGATCGAGTACTTGAGCGCCTTCCACGCGCGCGTGATGCCGCGATTGCCCTTGTACGGGTTGAAGGGCAGCGGGGCGAGCGGGTCATCGGGGCCGAGCGGCTCGTGCAGGTGCGGCGGCTCGGGGGGCTCGGGCGCGGCGGCTCGCGCAACCG
>DATBXG010000320.1:0-5233 GCA_036514415.1 Paraburkholderia sp. | reverse complement strand
AGGAGATGCGCTCGCCCTTGTATTCGATCAGTCGTTCGCCGGTCGCAATGGGGACCGCCGCAAACACGCCCTTGCCGTGCACGCCCGACTGGCGCACGACGATCCTGCGTTCACTCATTGAATGAATCCTTGTGAAGTACTGGGGAGACTGTCCCGGTCATGGCAAGCGGCGTGGGACAGGTCCTCTTGCGCCCACTGGCCGCCTGCGGCTTTCTCATGAAGCCGTGCCCGACGGTCTGCCAGGGCCTTGCATCGTGCGCGTGCGTTCTCCAGCCCCTACGCAAACGCGGCGCCGATTCGGCGCCGCGCTCATGCGACGCCCGGCGCGCCACAGACGGCATCGTACACGCTCGCGCCTCTTTCGTTCAACCCATATGCGCGGCGCGTATCAGCGTTGCCCGAGCGTCGTCTCGCCGAACAGCTTCTTCAGCTCGCGCGGTTGCGATCGCCAGTACTGCGGCGGCGCGCTCACGCTCGCGCCGAGTTGCGCCGCGGCGTGCCACGGCCAGCGCGGATCGTAGAGCATCGCGCGCGCCATCGCGATCATGTCGGCTTCGCCGTCTTCGACGATCTGGTTCGCCTGCAATGCGTCGGTGATGAGGCCCACTGCAATCGTAGTCATGCCGGTCTCGGCCTTCACCTTGCGCGCGAACGGCACCTGGTAGCCCGGCTCGAGCGGAATCTTCTGCAACGGCGACACGCCGCCCGATGACACGTCGATCCAGTCCGCGCCGCGCGCCTTGAGCGCCTGCGCGAAAACGACGGTGTCGTCGGGCGTCCAGCCGCCGTCGACCCAATCCGTTGCGGAGACACGCACGCCGACCGGACGATCGGCGGGGAATTCGGCACGCACGGCGTCGAACACTTCGAGCGGAAAGCGCATGCGGTTCTCACGCGAGCCGCCGTATTCGTCGCTGCGCTGGTTCGCGATCGGCGAGAGGAACTGGTGCAGCAAATAGCCATGCGCTGCGTGCACTTCGAGCGCGTCGATGCCAAGACGCGCGGCGCGGCGCGCCGTGGCCACGAACGCATTGCGCACGCGGTTCAGACCCGCTACATCGAGCGCGAGCGGCGGCGGCTCCTCTTCCTTGTGCGGGAGCGCCGAAGGCGCATGGGGGAGCCACCCGCCGTCGGCGACCGAAATCAGCTGACCGCCTTCCCAGGGCACGTGGCTCGACGCCTTGCGTCCCGCATGTGCGACCTGCATGGCGACACGGATCGGCGAATGACGGCGGATCGCGGCGATGACAGGCTCGAGCGCGGCTTCCGTCACGTCGTCCCAGAGGCCCAGATCGCCCGGCGTGATGCGGCCATCCGGCTCCACGGCAGTCGCTTCGATGCAGAGCATCGCGGCGCCCGAGAGCGCGAGGTGGCCGAGATGGATCATGTGCCAGTCGTTGGCTTCGCCGCGTTCGGCGGAGTACTGGCACATCGGCGAAACGACGATGCGATTGGCGAGCGTCACGCCACGCAGTTCGAGCGGAGTGAAGAGCTTGCTCATGGAGAGTCCACGCACGGTTGGGAGAAGCGTCCGAGAATAGCACGCGCCTTTTTCGCGCGTTCGACAGCCGTTAGCGCGTACGCGACTCTCGCGCGCGCCAGGCGGCCCGGACGTGGGTCAGGGTTGCCGCGCGGCCATGCACGCATCGACGGCGTCGAGCCATTCGCCGAACATGCGGCTCGCCTGCACTTCGAGGCGCGGCCCGTGGCGCGCCGTATCGTCGCGCAACGCGTTCACGTCGACGCCCGCGCTGCCGATTTCGGCGGCATGGCCGATCAGCCAGGGCTCGAAGCGATCGGCACGCACTTCGGGATGGCATTGCAGGCCGAGCACGTGGTCGCCATACGAAAACGCCTGGTTCTCGCACAGCGGCGTGGACGCGAGGCGCGTCGCACCTTGCGGCAGATCGAACGTATCGCCGTGCCAATGCAGCATGGAGGTCGCTGCGCCGTCGAGGTGTTGGAGCGGAGAGGCGCGGCCGGCGGCGGTGAGCGTGAGCGGCGTCCAGCCGATTTCGGGCTGGGGGCCCGCGTAGACGCGCGCACCGAGCACACGCGCAATCAGCTGCGCGCCAAGACAGATGCCGAGCGTGGGGAGGCCCGCCGCGACGCGCTTTTCGATCATCGCGGCAAGGGGAGCGAGCGTGGGATAGCGCGCGTCGTCGCACGCATTGATCGGGCCGCCAAGCACGACCATGAGCGACGCCGACAGCGGATTGAGCGCGCCGATGCGCGCGAAGCCGACATCCACGTAGCGCACAGGACGTCCGCGGTCGCCGAGCACGCGCTCGAAGCTGCCGAGGTCCTCGAAATAGACATGGCGCACAGCCAATACTTCGCGATTCATCGGCAAATTCCCGGGTCGGCTCTCGGCGGCATGCACGTCACCGCTCCTGCATGGCTCGTGCGAACGTTGGCGCCAACGATCGTGACAAAAAACCTGAGACGAATACTTGTGACAATTACTTGCGAGAACTACGCAAATTGCCACATGGACGCATCATGCACGCAACGCCAGCACCGCGCACGACCACCATCGCGATGCATTGCGTTACCGTTCATTACGTGCATGACGCGCGAGCAGGCATCGACATGCGCCGGCCGCCCAGACGGCGGCAGCGCAGCCTCGGCCTTAAACCGCGAAGATTTTCCAGTTCTTCTTCTGGGTCGTCACGTCGGCCTGTTCGTACACCGAGCAATCGAGACGCAGGTCCGCGTCGGCCATGTCGATGTTCAGAAGCTGGCAGTGATGCGGCGCCTTCTTCGGGTTCTTGCTCGGCTCGAAATGCGAGCAGGTCAGGCACATGCGATGCTGCGGGCTGGTTTCCTGCGATTCGAGCAGATAAACCGTCTTGAGCAACGTGCGATAGAGCGTGGACTGCTCTTCGGCCTTCAGCGTGCCGACCGCCTTCGAAAGGAAGTCCGGCCACTGCGACGCCTTCTTCGCCGCCGTGCGGCCGCGCGAGGTCAGACGCACCGCGAGTGCACGGCCGTCGTCGAGCGCGCGACGCTTTTCGACGAGCCCCTTGGTTTCGAGCGTGCTCACCGCATCGCTGGTGGTGGCGGCCGTGAGGGCCGTTTCACGTGCGATCTCGCCGAGGCGCATCGGCCCCTTACGCTGCATCAGCAGCACGAGAATTTCGCCCTGGGTAGGCGTGAGTCCTGCCCCTTCGGCCCAGTCCCACGCCTGGCTCCGCATTGCCGTGCTCAGTCGCAGCAGGCTATGGGTCACCCGCCCGGCTGCCTGCTCTCCGTATACGCCTTCGCTCATAGTCTTTCGCTGGTTATTGGCAGCTTCCGCTGCATCGTCAGCCGCCGCATTGACCGACGGCCTGTGGGAACGCTGGCGTCCGGTCATCCCGAGCGCCGCACCATCTCAAAATTTTCCCGCTTCGCCTACGCCATGGTGTGCGTTGCAAAGTCGCGCTTCTTGCCGCAGGCGGCGAAAACGTCCTTCCCGTCCCGACGCCAGAGCAGCAAGCCGCCATTCTATGCGAGAGTAGCAAATCGCACAGCTAAGTTATCCAACGTGAATTGTGGATAACCCGTTGATAAGCGCACCATTACCCGTGCACAGATTCCTGGCAACGCGTAATCTTCGGCCCGGGACCCTTGCAGGTTATCGCGGATTTCTGCCCCAAACGCAACTGGAATCTGCCCGATTGTCGCGTACCAATCATTACGCAGTCCATTGAGTTTTCAGGGAAATCGAACGTTACCCACAGCGATGTGGGCCTCGCGGGCTCGCTTTGTCATCGAATATGGCTCATGTCGGGACCAAGGTCAAAAAAATAAGAACCCCCAGGTACCTCGAAACCAACAAAAAATTTTTGGCCGCCTCGAAAAAATGACCTGCCGGGCCTGTGTCGACCCGTTTTGACCGCGCTTTTGCCTCGCTTTTGCCTCGCTTTTGCCTCGATAGGGTCTCGTTCGGGTTGCGCTTCCGGCCCCCGCAAACGCGAAGGGCAGCCCGAAAGCTGCCCTTGCGTCCAGAATTCCGGGCGCGAAGACCGGGTGGCGCTCCGCGCAAATTCGCTCAGTGGTCCTGTGTGTCCCCCTGAGCGCCGGCCATTCCCGTCAGTCGCGCCAGCGCAGGCACTGCTGCCGCACCGCCTCGTGCAACGATTTTTCGTCGGCCACCACGCCGCGCAGCCAGGTCGCGTCGTTGGTTTGCGCGCGCGCGATCGTGCCGACCTCGGTAAGCGCGCGCGTCGAGCCGAGCGCCTCGCCATGCGGCGCGATCCGTTCCAGCGTTTCGAGGATGTCCTCGGAAATCGTGCGGCGCTCGCCCGTTTGCGGATTCACGCAGGTGCCGGCGAGGCCGAAGCGGCACGCCTGGAACCGGTTGAACGTGTACACGAGATAGTCGTCTTCGAGCGGCGCGATCGGACGGTCGGTGAGCAGATGGCGCGCGAGCGTCTGGATGTAGCAGGCGATCGCGGCCGCACGCTCCACCGAAAGCGGCGTGTCCATCACGCGCACCTCGATCGTGCCGAAACCGGGTTTCGGGCGGATGTCCCAGTAGAAGTCTTTCATGCTGTTGACAACGCCCGTATGCACCATCTTCGAGAAGTACTCCTTGAATTCCTCCCAGCTCAGCACGAACGGCGCGCGGCCCGAAAGCGGAAACGCGAACACGGAATTCAGTCGTGCCGAATGAAAGCCGGTGTCCACCCCCTGCACATAGGGCGACGAAGCCGAGAGCGCGATGAAATGCGGGATGAACCGCGAAAGCGAGTGCAGCAGGTAGAGCGCGCTGTCCGCATCCGGGCAGCCGATATGCACGTGCTGGCCGAACACCGTGAACTGCTTCGCGAGGTAGCCGTAGAGCTCGGAAAGATACTGAAAGCGCGGCGTATCCACGATGCGCCGGTCGCTCCACTGCTGGAACGCGTGCGTGCCGCCACCGCACAGGCCGACGTTGAGACGATCGGCCGCGGCGACGAGCACGTCGCGAATCCTGCGCAGATCGGCCACGGCCTGCTCGTGATTCGTGCAGATGCCGGTGGAGAGCTCGATCATGCTTTCGGTGATTTCGGGCGTGATGTTGCCCGGTATCTCCTGATCTTTGACGAGGCGCATGAGGTCGCTACCCGCCTTGGTCAGATCGTAGTCGTGCGTGTTGACGATCTGCATTTCGAGTTCGATGCCGAACGTGAACGGCTTCGAATCGACAAACGTTTCCAGTGACATGGCGTGCCCTCTTCAGCGGCGCCGCGCGAAGCCGGGTATC
>DATBXG010000319.1:0-2195 GCA_036514415.1 Paraburkholderia sp. | reverse complement strand
GGGAGTTCGAGCGCGCTCACCTTGTCGTCCGGGAGGCACAGGCAAACGATGCCGCTGCATTCGCGGATGAAGAGCGCCATCGTTTCCGTCGTGAGGCGCTCGGCGGCAACAATCAGGTCGGCCTCGTCCTCGCGGTCGTGGTCGTCCTGGAGCACGACCGGGCGGCCTTCGCGCATGGCCTGCAGCGCGGCGGCGATGCGCGGCGGCACCGGCTCGGATTCGAGGAACGGGAGATCGGCAGCGGCGTCGAGCGGCGCGCCTTGGGACGAAGCAAACGTGGAACTGGCAGTAAGAGACATGTGAAACGCTCCTCGCGAGAGTTAGGCGAAAAACGTTTCAGGGCATTGCAAACAGACAGGAATCCCCGGCGCGCGCCGTCCGGCAGACATGCCGCACGCCCCGCATAAATGGGGAGCGCACGCGTATCGGCCGAAGCGCCGCGGCGGATGGGCAAACATGACCATCTGCACATCTTCTTCCATCCGGACTATGACCGTCGGCTCTGGCTTCGCACCAGATCTGCTGACCCTGCGCACGACACAATGAGGCTCGCGCAGGCGCTCGCGGGCTCGCAGGCCTTGCCTTGCGGCGCGGCCGGCATACCGCCGGTGGGGAATTTCACCCCGCCCTGAAGACGCACTGATTACCGGATCAACCGGCGGGCAAAGGATACAACAGGCCGCGCGATCGTGCAGCGCGAAAAAGCACGACCACACAACTTTCCCGAACCGGGCTTTGTGCAGTGCCGCATCGGCACGCGTGCCGCCAGGCGGGGCGCAGCGCCGCTCATGCCGGCCGCGCCGCCACTGCCGCAACCGTGTCGAGCGCATCGGCAGTTGATGCCGGCTCGCCGGCAGACGGGGCGGCAGGCACGTCCCAACGCGGCGGCGTCTCGGCGTTCAGCGTCACGCGAAATACGCGCGCTTCGGTGTCGCCGGGATTGCGCAGGCTGTGCGGCTGGTCGGCGTCGAACACGATCGCGTCGCCGGTTGCGAGCAGTTGGCGCCGATCGTGCACGCTCACTTCAAGCGTGCCCTCGCTCACCACGAGGTTCATCGTCGTGCCGGGCGGCCGGCGCACGCCGGGTTCGGTATGCAGCGCCGCGATGCGCAGTTCGTGGAACTCTGCGGTGGCGGGCTCGCCCTCGGGGTAAAGCGCGCGCGCCGAATAACGGCCGTCGGCGCTCACGAGGCGCGACGCGCGCTCCGCAGGCAGATGCTCGAAACCGTTCACGGCATGGCGCCGCAAGAATGCCGAAACTGATACCTTGAGCGCCGCCGCCACCTTGCACAGCACCTTGATCGACGGCACGCTGCGCGCCGACTCGACCTGGGCGAGCATCGCGCGCGAGACGCCCGAGGCACGCGCAAGCGCATCGAGTGAAAGCTGGCGCTCGGCGCGCAGCCGCGCGAGGTTCACGCCGACGAGATGCTCGAGCGTGTCGAACGTGTCGAGCGCGTAGTCAGGTCCTTCGGTGTGCGCAACATTGCGCTGCGCATCGCGCACGAGCGCAAGGGGGGAATGCATGGCTGCCTCCGGGTGCGCCGCGTGTAAAGCGGCGCAAGAGCGTGAATGGAGGCAAGACTAGCATCGCGATTTGCCGCGCCCAACGAAGTTATCTTCACACTGTTATCAGCATTGCAGAGCGTGATTCAGGGATTGCTTTCACGCCCTGCGCATAAGCCGCCGCCCATCCAGGCGCCCATTGCATTGCCCACATTGAACGCGCCGATGTTCAGCGTCGAGGCGAGCTTCGGCGCCGCCGCTCGTGCCCCGCACGGAACCAGGCGTGGTGACGCAAAGCCGTAGGCGCAAACGGCTATAATGCCCGATTGCGCAGAAAGCGATCCGCAGCCGCTCAAAAACCGGCAAAAAGAAGCGAAAAGCAAAGCGGAACGTCCCAACGCGTCGCCAGACGAGAGGTTGCAAGAGCAGCTGCAGAACGCAGTTCACCGCACCCCGATTCGGCCCCCTTAAAACACCGTAGTCCTGACGTGCATACCGTGCGACAAGCGCGTGCATCAAGCGGACGACGCCCCCAGGTCAACCACTGCGAACGGCGAAACCCGATGACCAAGAAAGTTTATGTAAAGACCTTTGGCTGCCAGATGAACGAGTACGACTCCGACAAGATGGTCGACGTACTCGGCGCCGCCGAAGGTCTCGTGAAGACCGACACTCCCGAAGACGCGGAC
>DATBXG010000318.1:0-12836 GCA_036514415.1 Paraburkholderia sp. | reverse complement strand
TCGGCGCCGCGTGACGCGAAAGATAGTCAGGCGATGCGACCGCCGCGAACCGCATATCGCGACCGAAACGCACGGCAATCATGTCGCGCGGGACGTCTTCGAAAAGACGAATGCCCGCGTCCAATCCATCCGCGACAATATCGACCAGTCTGGAGTCGACAACGAACTCGACGTGAATATCCGGGTATTCGGCGAGAAAACCTGGCAGTACATAACGGACGAGCTGTTTCGCCGACGCCTCGGAGGCGCTGATCCGGATGGTTCCCGACGGGCGGTTCATTGCCGCCGTCACCTCCTGTACCGCGTCGTCAAGATCGGCAAGCGCGGGTCCGACGCGACGCAGAAGCCGCTCACCCGCCTCCGTCAAGGCCACCGAACGCGTGGTGCGGTTAAAGAGCCGCAGATTCAGCCGGGCCTCCATGTTACGCATGGCGTGACTCAGGGCTGAGGGCGACAGACCGAGCACGCGAGCGGCGGCACTGAAGCTGCGCTGCTCGGCAATGGTGACGAAAGCGGTGAGTTCCGAAAGTCCGGCACGTGCCATTTATGAATTCCGCTCAAAAGCCCATGCAATTATAGGCCCATTGTTGAGAGAGCGAAGGGAACCTAAACTGCCTTTGGTTTGGACAAAGCCTGTCTGACGGCAGGCGAAGGCAACAGCGATGACCAGAGTGCTCATTCTCGGCGCAAACGGGCAACTTGCCCGTAATACGACACCATTCATGCTGGCCGTAAGCGAGGCCTGAACACGTCAAAGGAGAATTGCATGAAAACGCGTCAACTTGGCAACAGCGGCCTCGAAGTCTCGGCCATCGGCCTCGGCTGCATGGGCCTCAGCTATGGTTACGGACCCGCAACGGAAAAGTCGGCGGGCATTGAGCTCATCCGCTCAGCCTTCGAAAAAGGGGTGACGTTCTTCGACACGGCCGAGGCCTACGGGCCTTTCGTCAATGAGGAACTCGTTGGCGAAGCAGTCGCACCGTTTCGCGATCAGGTCGTGATTGCGACCAAGTTCGGCTTCAGGGATGGCGATGTCACGAAGGGGCTGGACAGCAGCCCGGCGCGCATCCGCGCCGTCGCCGACGCCGCGCTCAAGCGTCTGAAGACCGACCGCATTGACCTGTTTTATCAGCATCGCGTGGATCCGGCCGTGCCGATCGAAGATGTGGCAGGCACCGTGAAAGACCTGATCGCGCAAGGCAAGGTCAAGCACTTCGGCATGTCCGAAGCGGGCGTGCAGTCGATCCGTCGTGCACACGCCGTGCAGCCCGTCGCTGCGCTGCAAAGCGAATATTCGCTATGGTGGCGCGAGCCTGAGCAAAAGGTCTTTCCCACACTCGAAGAACTCGGCATCGGCTTCGTGCCCTTCAGTCCGCTCGGCAAAGGCTTCCTCACGGGCGCAATCGACGAGCACACCACCTTCGACAAGACGGATTTCCGCAACATCGTCCCGCGCTTCTCGGAAGAGAACCGCAAAGCGAACGCTGCGCTCGTCGAGCTGCTCGGCACCATTGCGAGCAGCAAAGGGGCAACGCGCGCCCAGATCGCCCTCGCGTGGCTGCTCGCGCAAAAACCGTGGATCGCGCCCATCCCTGGGACCACGAAACTCGCGCGGCTCGAGGAAAACGTCGAGGCTGACGCAATCTCGCTGACCGCGGACGAACTCGCCGCCATCGAAGCGGCACTCGCCGCAATCAAGGTGGTGGGCGACCGCTACCCTGCCCATCTCCAGCGACGCGTCGACGAGTAAGTCTGTCGCGCATAGTCGTCCCCGCGGGCATCGGTTTTTCCGGTCCCGCGGGCATCCCTGCTACTGCATCATTCATGTCTGGCGCAGTCGCCACGGAGCTACCCGTCAGCATCACCGAACCGGACATCGCTGCCACCGTCAAGGACTTCTACGAGGACTACGCGATTCCCGCCGACTCCTTCGCGCGCGCCGTCGCGTTCGCCATGTCACAACCGCCCGAAGTCGACGCACACGAAATCCTCTTTCGGCCGACACGGCAGGAACTCTGAGAAATCTCTTTTCAGGGCATCTCGTGTCTGCAAGCGACGCATCAAACAACCGCTCCACGCCTCCATCGAATCTCAACCCAATCTCAACGAAGGCTTGAGACATTCGCTGCACCATCCCCGAAGTGGATCGCGGTGCGACCACCAGCGCGACGAATCCCCTCCCAGCGCTTGCAAACCTGCTCATCGCAACCCGGCTGCGCCACGTCGCTCCGCTGGTCCGCTACACGGACTTTCTCCCTATGCGGGTGCGGGCACGCGTACCGTGCTCACCAAAGAGCCATCGTTGCGCAATCACGTGTGACGACGCAATGAGCGAGACGCGCGGCGCGGGTACATGGAAGACCGACCTTGCCCTCATTCGCACCCAGCAGCACCGTAACATTCATGCAGGCACTGATGCGTGATGCCATACCGGGCTCCAGCGTCGACGTGCACTTCCGGCGTGCCCGAATCTGGCTTTACGCCGTCGCTCATCCTCGCGCAGCGCGCCGCTGGTTCGCTGCGCTCGCGGGCAATCCGTTGCTCGCCGACCTGGTTCGCCGGGACCGTCGGGTCGCCGAGTGGCCTTTTCACAGCTTCGGCGACATTCGCGCGTCTGCAACCGTGCGCGCTGCGGCGCTTCGAGACCACTTCGCGCTCGCGTCCCGTTTGCTGGACACGCAGTTTCTACGTCGTCTATATGTCGAAGACGAATCCTACGTGCTTGCACGACATGACACCTTCTCCGTCGAGCTGCGCAAGGTGACGCGCTGTCGACGCGAAGGCCTGCTGACCGTCGCTTTCCGCGACGCCGCCGACGGCATCGATCTCGCGTGGGCAACAGTGACGCTTCTCGAGCGGGCAAACGCACACGTTGAACTGTTTATCGGAGGGCTACAAGGGCCCTCAGGTACCCAGCGCGCACGCGTGCGCGCTGCAACCCGCGCTGGCAATGGTTTGCGTCCCAAGGCAGCTGTGATCGAAGCGGTCTGCGCGCTAACTCGCAGTCTGGGCATCGCACGGCTGACAGCAATCTCCCGCCACGCACACATCTCCAGTGCCGAGGCCGATGTATTCGTGGCAGATTACGATGCGTTCTGGCGAGAGCTCGGCGGGGTGGAAATCGACGGGCTATTCGAGTTGCCACGCGTGCCAAGACATCGCGAAATCACGGAAGTCCCATCGAACAAACGCTCGGCCTTTCGTCGTCGCCAAGCCTTGATCGCAGAGTTGAATCTGCAGATCGAGCGCAACATCGCACTGATCCTGTCCAGCGAATCCGGGAGCGCATAGTCCCGGAGTACAGGACCATAGAGCCCGGGGCGGCAGACCTGCCGCCACAAATCATCTGCCCTTGCTGAGCGATTCCCGCGCGGCGCCCGCATATGCTTGCACCGGCGCGAGGAATTCCTTGACATGGCCTGCAACGTGCTCGCGCTCGTTGTCGATGCAGATCATGTGATAGCTGTCCGTGAGGATGCGGAGCTGCGCCCGTGGCGTGTTGCGTCCGCTATTGATGCGGTCGCGCAGATATTGCGCCGACCGCACGCTCGTCAGTTCATCGTCGATCGAATGGACGATCAACGTCGGGCACGCGACACGTTCGGCATCGACGAGCGCTCGCGCGCGCAGCCGATCGAGTTCGCGGATCGAGCGCAAGGGCACCCACGAATAGTGGAAGCTCTCGTCGCACTGCAGCTTGCGTTCCACCAATCCGCGCACGCGCCGGTTCTTGACGCCGAACGGAAAGGACTCGCGAATCCGGATCGCCTGTGCAAGCAGCGGGATGCGATAGACGACATGCCGGATCGCCCGATACCAGGGCAGTGACCAGCCGTCGAGAAAGACCGGCGGCGCGAGCAGCACGAGCCGGTCCTGCCCGTTGGCGCCAATCAGGCCGCGCTTCGCCGTTTCGAGTGCGAGCAGCGCGCCCATGCAGAGGCCGAGAACGTGCACGGTCGCGTAGTCGCGCCGGAGCTCCGACACCTTGCGCTGCACGGCGTCGATCCAGACTTCGCAGTCGATGCCTCGCAGATCGTCAGGCCTCCCGCCGTGCCCCGGAAGGAGCAAATCGTAAATCTGCCTGCCTTCAGTCGCGAGCTTCCTTCTGAGGCTCCCAAGATCGTTGCGCGTTCCACCTAGTCCGTGAACCAATAGCACGGCCTCGTCGCCCGTAAAGTCTCGCATCGCTTCCCTGTTCGTATTCAATATCATGCTCAGTGTCATGATCAATGCGCGTCGGCGTCGGCCGCGCCGTCCCACCCGCCGCCCAGTGCCTTGTTCAGCGAGACGTAGTTGGTCGTGACAAGCACCTCGCTCTGGATCAGCGAGTCCTGTGCCGAATACAGCGAACGCTCCGCGATCAGCACGTCGAGGAAGCCGGTCGATCCCGCGCCGTACAGCGCGTGCGCGAGCGTCGATGCCTCGCGATACGAAGCCGCGGAAGCGCGCAGCGCCTCGACGCGCGCACTCTCGCGCGACAGCGCGACGCTCGCGTTCTCGACGTCCTTGAGCGCATTGAGCACCGCGAGCCGGTAGGCGACGAAATACTGGTCGCGCTGGGCCTCTGCGACTTCCACCGCCGCCTCGAGCTTGCCCGCGTTGAAGAGCGGCAGGCTAAGCGTTGGCCCGATCGACCAGCCGATCGTCGAACGCCGCCCGAGATCGCCGAACTGCGTGCCCGAGGTCGCCACGCTGCCGGTCAGGCTCACACTCGGATAGCGTGCCGCCTCGGCCTGCCCGACCTTCGCGGTGTACTGCGCGTACTGGCGCTCGGCGAGCCGGACGTCGGGACGCGCAAGCAGCACATCCGCAGGTACGCCGGCTGGAATCGGCAGGCGCGGCACGGGAATCGGTGTGGCCCGCGCCATGCGTGAGTCCAACGCCTCTGGCGGCTGCCCCGTCAGCACGGAGAGGCTGTGCACCGCCTGCGCGTACGCGCTTTCGAGCGCCGGGATGGTAGCGAGCGTCGTCTGTGCGAGTCCCTGCGCATTCGCCGCGTCGAGCGCCGACGCAGCGCCCGCCTCGAAGCGCGCGCGCGTGAGCCGGGCCGTCTCCTGCTGCGAGGCGGCCGTGTCGCGCGCCAGCGCAAGCCGCGCCTGATAGCCGCGTGCCGTCACATAGTAGGTCGCGACATCGCCGATCAACGTGAGCTGCGTCGAGCGCAAACTCCAGCCCGCCGCGTCGAGCCCGTACTTCGCGGCCTCGGTGGCGCGCCGGTTCGCGCCGAACAGGTCGAGCTCCCAGCTCGCGTCGAAGCCCGCCTGGAAGGTCGAGTACGGGCTGCCCGCGCTCGTCAGCGTCGAATTCGACGTCGTCCCGCTCGACGACGTACTGGAACTGGCCGTCTGCGCGCCGCTGCCCGCGCGTTTCGCGGATCCGGAGCCAGTCAGCGTCGGCCAAAGCGCCGCGCCGGCCTGACGGTAGCTCGCGCGCGCCTCGCGCAGCTTCGCGCGCGCGCTCGCGACATCGAGATTGCCCGCCACCGCTTCCTCGATCAGCCGGTCGAGCTGCGGGTCGCCGAGCCGCCACCACCATTGGGCGAGCTGCGCGGGCGCTTCGACGACCGCGTTGTTCGCATCCGCCAAGGGCGCCGCCGACCATCGCGCCGGCACCGCGAGCGCGGGCGCGTGATAGTCCGGGCCGACCACGCAGCCGGCGAGCAACGCGCTCGCGACGAAGGTCCCGAGCGCCGCTTGGACCGCTCGCACCGCTTGCGCCCGGACACGCGGCGCGGCGCCGCGAGCGTGCGCCTCATCCCTATGATTGTTCATTGCCTGCTTCTTCATGATTGCCCCGCGTATGTGTGCTCGCACGCTCACTGGCCGCCCTCGTCGCCGTCGCGCCCGGCGGCGCGCCGCCGCGCCTTGACCGCCGCTCGCACGCTCACGAACAGCAGCGGCACGAAGAACACGCCGAGCACCGTCGAGGCGATCATCCCGCCCATCACGCCGATGCCGATCGCGTTCTGCGCGCCGGAGCCCGCACCGGTCGCCACCGCGAGCGGAGCGACGCCGAGGATGAACGCGAACGAGGTCATCAGGATTGGCCGCAGACGCTGCTTCGCGGCGTCGAGCGTCGCCTCCAGCAGGCTCGCGCCGCCCGCCTCGCGCTCCAGCGCGAACTCGACGATGAGGATGGCGTTCTTGGCCGCGAGACCGATGGTCGTCAGCAGGCCGACCTTGAAGTAGACGTCGTTGGCTTGCCCCGCGAGCAGCGCCGCCAACAACGCCCCGACAATGCCGATCGGCACCGCGAGCATCACCGCGAACGGGATCGACCAGCTTTCATAGAGTGCAGCGAGGGAAAGGAAGACCACCAGCACCGAGACCGCGTACAGCGCCGCGGCCTGATCGCCCGAGAGCCGTTCCTGGTACGAGAGTCCGGTCCATTCATGGTGATAGCCGTGCGGCAGTCCCGCCACGAGACGGTCGATCTCGCTCATCGCCGCGCCGGAGCTCACACCGGGCGCGGCCTCGCCCTGGATCTCGACGGCCGCCATGCCGTTGTAGCGCTCGAGCCGCGCGGGCCCATAGGTCCAGTGGCCGCTCGCGAACGACGAGAACGGCACCATCGTGCTGCTCGCGTTGCGCACCTGCCAACGCTCGAGATCGCGCGGCTGCATGCGGAAATCCGCATCCGATTGCAGATAGACCTTTTTGACGCGGCCGCGATCGATGTAGTCGTTGACATAGTCGCTGGCCCACGCGACCGACAGCGTCGTGTTGATGTCCGAGAGCGTGATGCCGAGTGCGCTGGCCCTGGCCTGATCGATATCGACTGCATACTGCGGCGTGTCGTCCTGACCGTTCGGGCGCGTGTTGGCGAGCTTCGGGCTCTTCGCGGCGGCGGCCAGCAGACGGTCGCGCGTGGCCAGCAGGCTCGCGTGCCCCGCGCCGTTCGTGTCCTCCAGGAAGAAGTCGAAGCCCGTGGACGTGCCCATGCCCTCGATCGCAGGCGGCTGCAGCGCATAGACCTGCGCGTCGCGAATCGTCGCGAACGCGGCATTGGCGCGAGCGGCCACCTGCGCGGAACTCAGGCGCTCGCCACGCCGCCGCTCGAAGTCCTCGAGGCGGACGAAGGCAATGCCCACGTTCTGCCCCGAGCCGCCGAAGCCGAACCCGGTCACCGTCATCACGCCTTCCACCGCATCGCCTTCCTGCTTCAGGTAGTACTCCTTAACCTGTGCGAGAACGCGTTCGGTGCGGTCCTGCATCGCACCGGCCGGCAACTGCACGGTCGTGATCAGAATGCCCTGATCCTCTTCCGGCAGGAACGCACTGGGCAGCCGGCCGAACATCCAGAACATGGCGAGCGTGAGCACGCCGAACAGCACGAGAAAGCGCCTGCCGCGCGTGAGCACGTGCCCGACCGTGCCGCGATACGCCTGAGCGCCTCGCTCGAAATTGCGATTGAACCAGCCGAAGAAACCGCGCGTCGCGGCGTGGCCCGCAGACGGCTTGAGCAGCGTCGCACACAGCGCGGGCGTGAGCACGAGCGCGACCAGCACCGACAGCAGCATGGCCGTCACGATGGTCACCGAGAACTGCCGGTAGATCACGCCGGTCGAGCCCGAGAAGAAGGCCATCGGCACGAACACGGCCGAAAGCACGGTCGCGATGCCGATCAGCGCGCCGGTGATCTCCTTCATCGAGCGCAGGGTCGCCTCGCGCGCGGAGACGCCTTCTTCGCGCATGACGCGTTCGACGTTCTCCACGACGACGATGGCGTCGTCGACGAGCAGGCCGATCGCGAGCACCATCGCAAACATCGTCAGCGTGTTGATCGAGTAGCCGAACGCCGCGAGCACGCCGAGCGTGCCGAGCAACACGACCGGAATCGCGAGCGCGGGAATCAGCGTCGCACGCAGGTTCTGCAGGAACACCAGCATTACGACGAAGACGAGCACGATCGCCTCGACGAGCGTCTTGAGCACCTCGTGGATCGACAGTTGCACGAACGGCGTCGTGTCGTACGGATAGACGACCTTCACGCCCGCCGGCAGCGTGCTGGCGAGCTGGTCGATTGCCGCCCTCACCGCCTTTGCGGTGGCGATCGCGTTCGCACCCGTCGCGAGATTCAGGCCGAGGCCCGAAGCGGGCATGCCGTTGTACGCCGAGGTGTCGGTATAGCTTTGCGCGCCCGTTTCGATGCGTGCGACGTCGCGCAGGCGCACGACCGCGCCATCGGTCGCGCTCTTGACGATGATCGCGCCGAACTGCTCCGGCGTGCGCAGGCGGCTCTGCGCCGTGACCGTCGCGTTGAACTGCTGGCCCAGGCGCGCGGGCTGTGCGCCGAGCTGGCCCGCCGACACCTGGGTGTTCTGCGCCTTGATCGCCGTTTCGATATCGCCCGGCATCAGCGCGTGCTGCGCGAGGCGGTCCGGATCGAGCCAGATGCGCATTGCGTAGCCGGAGCCGAAGAGCTGTGTGTTGCCCACGCCGGGCACCCGCTTGATCACGTCGTTGAGCGTGCTGTCGACGTAGTCGTCGAGATCGGTCGCGGAAAGGCGCCCGTCCGTCGAGACGAAGCCGATCACCATCAGAAAGCTCGCCGAGGACTTCGTGACCGTGAGGCCCGTGCTCTGCACGATCGACGGCAGTTGCGACGTGACGAGCTGCAGCTTGTTCTGCACCTGCATCTGCGCGACGTCCGCGTTCGCGGCGTTCGTGAAGGTCAGGCGGATCTCGACCTGCCCTGTCGAATCGGACGAGGCGTTCATGTACTGGAGATGGTCGAGCCCGGTCATGCCCTGCTCGATCACCCGCGTGACGGAATTTTCGACGGTGGCGGCGTCCGCGCCCGGGTAGGTCGCGGCGATCGAGATGGTGGGCGGCGCAATCTCGGGATACTGCGCGACGGGCAGCGTGCGAAGCGCGAGCAGCCCGCCCAGCATCACGACGATGGCGATCACCCACGCGAACACCGGGCGTCTGATGAAAAATGCGGACATGCCTCAGCCTCCGCGCTGCGCGTCGGCGCTGGCGTCGGTAGCGGCGGCGGCATCCGCCTGCGGCGCGACTTCGCCCGTGGCCGGATTCAGCGCGACCTGCTCGGCGCTTACGGCATCGCCCGCGCGCACCTGCTGGCTGCCCTCGACGATCAGCAGATCGCCGTCCTGCACGCCGCCTTGCACGCCGCCTTGCACGAGCAAATCGTTGCCGAACTCGCGTGTGCCCGCAAACGTGCGCTCGACCACTCGCTTGCCGACCACGAAGAGCGCGGTTGGCTCGCCGTGCGCGTTGCGGCTCACGGCGCGCTGAGGGATCAGGAAGCCGTGCGGCACGGTGCCTTCCTCGACGACTGCGCGCACGTACATGCCGGGCAGCAACAGCCGCGACGGATTGCGCAGCATCGCGCGCATCGTGTAGGTGCCGGTGGTCGTACTGACGCTCGACTCGGCGAAGGCCAGTTGGCCGGCGAGCGGATACAGCGCACCGTTCTCGAGCCGCACGCGCACCGCGATGTGGTCGCCGGCCGCATGAATGCGCCCGGACGCGATCGCGGCACGCAGCGCGAGCAGGCTCGCGCTCGACTGCGTGACGTCGATGTTGACGGGATCGATCTGATGGATCGTGGTCAGCGCGGTGCTCTGGCCGGCCGTCACGAGCGCGCCAGGCGTGAGCGCGGACTTGTCGATACGCCCCGAAATCGGCGCGCGTATCGTCGTGTAGTCGAGGTTGATGCGCGCGGTCTCCAGTGCGGCCTGCGCGGCGGCCACGCTCGCTTGCGCCTGCGCGAGCGTGTCGACTGCCGACTCGTAATCCTGCTTGCTGACCGCGTTGAGTTTGACCAGTTCGCGGTCGCGATCGGCCGTCGCGCGGGCGCCGGGCACTGCCGCCTGTGCCTTTTGCAGCGCCGCGCGCGCGCTGTCGAACGCGGCACGGTACGGCGCGGGGTCGAGTTGATAGAGCGGCTGGCCGGCCTTGACCTCGCCGCCCTCGACGAACAGCCTGCGCTGGATGATGCCGCCCACCTGCGGACGCACTTCCGCTTCCTCGAACGCTACGACCCGGCCGGGCAGCTCGGTCGTGACGGGAACCGCCTGGGCCCGCAGCGCAATCACGCTGACAGGCACGCCTGCAGCGGCCTCGCTTCGCGGCGTCTCCGTTCTCGCGCCGCAGGCGCTCAAGATCATCGCGGTCACGACCGCGAGACCGATGCTCGTATGCTTCATCGTGAATTCACACCTGAAATTGCGCGAACCGCCGCACGGGCGGACTCGCTGTTGCGTTCCCATGCCTGGGGGACGTGCGCAGCGCTCAGGCCGGCGCGTAGAGGGAGCGGAACTGCGTGTCGCTCATCGGCCACACGGTGCCAGCCTCGTCGGTGAGGATCCAGTCGCCGGGCCGGACCTCGCGCCAGCCCTCGGGCGTGGCGATCGCCGAGCCGCCCGCGTGCGGCTCGACGCGCGGATGGTCGCCGGGCACGAACCAGCGCGACGCCCATACGACGGAGCCTCTTTTCAGAAAACGCATGCCAGATATCCTTCACGTAACGTCGATACCGCGAAATCGTGCGCTTTCGCCTTCCACGCCATATGGAGAATTCGTGGAGATGTCATGGAGACAGTCGGACCGCCCGCGCGGATGTGAGAACATGACTGGCTCGTATGTGTTTGCCCAAGACCCACGCCATGACGAACGCGCTGATCCTGATCGTCGAAGACGAACCCGAGATCGCCGAGATCCTCGACGCCTACCTCGTGCGCGAAGGATTCCGCACCTACCGGGCCGCCGATGGCCAGGTCGCCATCGACGTTCAACCGTCGATCAAGCCCGATCTCGTTCTGCTCGACGTGAAAATGCCGCGCCGCGACGGCTGGGCGGTGCTCGCCGAGCTGAGCCGCCGCGGCGGCACGCCGGTCATCATGCTGACGGCGCTCGACGAGGACATCGACCGCCTGCAGGGCCTTCGCCTCGGCGCAGACGACTACATCGTCAAGCCCTTCAATCCCGTCGAGGTCGTGGCGCGCGTGCACGCCGTACTGCGCCGCACGAGCGGCCTGCGTGCGCAACGTGTGCTGCGTGCGGGCGCGCTCGAGATCGACACGGAAAGCTACCAGGCGAGTGTCCACGCGAGCGGCGGCAGCACACCGCTTGCGCTCACGCTCACTGAATTCCGCATCCTCGCCCACATGATGAAATCGCCCAACCGGGTGTTCAGCCGCAGCGAACTCGTGGACGCCTGCCTGCCCGGCAGCGACGCGCTCGAGCGCACGGTCGACAGCCACATGAGCAACCTGCGCAAGAAGCTCGAACAGGCCGGCAAGAGCGGCGCGATCACCGTGGTGCGCGGCGTCGGCTACCGGTTCGGGAACGCGTGATGAGCCGGCGCAGCAAGCTCGGCAAGCAGATCGTGCTCACGACGGGCCTCGTGTCGGTGATCACGACGCTGATCGTGTTCGTCGGGTCATTCATCTTCTACGACCTGATGTTCGCGCTCGAGCCGCCGCCACCCGGACCGCCCGACTCGCTGTTGCCGCAGGCGCCCGACTATTTGATCTTCGCCGTGGTGGCGCTGTGCGGGCTCATCGTAGCGGTGCTGATCGCACTTCGGCTCGCGCGCCGCCTTCTCGCGCCGCTCAATTCGCTCGCCGAGGGCGCGCGCCGCATCGCCACGGGCGACCTCACGGCACGCGCGATTCCGGGCGATCGCTCGCTCGGCGAAACGGCGCGCATGGTCGACGACTTCAATTCGATGGCCATGAAGCTGGAAGACATGGTGGGCAACATGGCCACCTGGAACGCGGCGATCGCGCACGAACTCCGGACCCCGCTCACGATCCTGCAAGGCCGGCTGCAAGGCATGATCGATGGCGTGTTCCCCGCCGACGACGCGCAGCTGCGCAACCTGCTGCTGCACGTCGAGGGTCTGAGCCGCCTCGTCGACGATCTGCGCGTGGTCACGCTGCAGGACAGCGGCCGGCTCAACATGCTGCTCGCGCCGACCGACGTGAGCATGGAAGTCCGGCGCGCAGTCGAATCGATGCGCAACGTGCTGGAGAGCGCGGGGTTGGCGGTGGAGTTGACTCTCGCGCCGGTGGTCCTGCACTGCGACGCGGCGCGCATTCGCCAGGCCGTGCTCGCGCTGCTCGACAACGCGCGCCGCTACGCAGGGCCAGGCTATTTGCGGATTGCCTTGCATAGCGTCGATGAGCGCGTCCTGATCCGCATTGAGGACGCAGGCCCGGGACTGAGCGCGGACTTCGCGCCGCATGCGTTCGATCCGTTCACGCGTGCGGAAGCCTCCCGCTCGCGCGTGTCGGGCGGGACCGGCCTGGGCCTCTCGGTCGTGCGGGCAATTGCGATGGCGCATCAGGGCGACGTCAGGTATGAGAGGTCGCCTGAAGGCGGGGCGATTTTTGAAATCGAACTGCCGAGGGAGATGTAGGGTGATCCACGACAGCGCCCCCGGAAGTTACATCGTGATTGGGTGAGCGCGCCAGTACTTGCTTTGCGGCGATCCCGATGCGCGCGATGCGCAGCTCTTCGTTCGGCATCGGCCTTCTGCCGGGTTATGCGCAGGTCGGCTTGTGGGCGCCTGCTGCGCTCGTCGTTCTGCGCATCTTCCACGCTGCCCGAAGATTACCCGGTCGATTACACATTAAGAAATCGCAATCATTCGGAAATTCGCGTAACCAGCATCGCGTGCTACGCTGGTCTTCACCTGACGTGCCGGGGAAAGTGTCAATCCCGGACGAAGGTTGCTTGACCTCCAACCCTTGTCACACCCGGCGACTCGCCGGGTTTTTTTTGCTCCCCCTACGATCGGCCCTGCTTTCGCGCCATGTCGCGGGCGTCAATGGCTCGCCAATGCCGGCAGTTCGCAATCCTCTT
>DATBXG010000317.1:0-8390 GCA_036514415.1 Paraburkholderia sp. | reverse complement strand
ATGCCTGGGTTGTCGAAGATGACTACGACAGCGAGTTGCGCTACGAGGGCTATCCGTTTCCGGCGCTGCAGGGCCTCGCGCCGGATCGCGTGGTGTATCTCGGCACCTTCAGCAAAATCCTGTTTCCCTCGCTACGGCTTGGCTATGTCGTCGTGCCGCCCAATCTCGTGGATGCGTTCTGCGGCGCGCGCGTGCTCGTGGACCGCCATCCGCCAACGGCTGATCAGCACGTTCTCGCCGCCTTCATGACCGAAGGGCACCTGGAGCGACACGTCCGCAAGGTTCGCAACGTCTATGCGGAGCAGCGGCTCAGCCTGATCGAAACGCTCGAAGCGCTTTTACCCCGTGTGCTGGCGTGGATCGAGCCCGGTGACCAGGGCATGCACCTCGTGCTCTGGCTCGCCGCAAGGCTGGACGATCACCAGATCGTGCGACGCGCAGCGAACGAGGGTATCGCAGTACGCGCCGCATCGCCCATGTTCGCCGCGGGCACCGCGCGTCCAGGGCTCATCCTGGGCTTTGGCGGCTTTAGCAGCGCTCAAATGAAAGAGGCCGCGCATCGCCTCGCTGCGGTGATTGCCGCGGAGGCGAAATAAAGCGACGCTAAGCGCTTCGGGGTACTGGATATCGCTGCGACTTACCCAATTCGATCGCGAGGAAGTCGACAAACGCCCGAATGCGCGTGGAAAGCTGGTGGCGCTGCGCATACACGGCGTAGATGTCCGCGCCCGGCGTTTCATACTCGGGCAGCACGACCACGAGCCGCCCGTCCGCCAGATATTCGTTGATGTCCCATTCGGCGCGCATCAGTATGCCGTGCCCGTCCAGCGCCCACTTCACGGCAATCTCGCCGTCGTTGGTCGTGAGGCTGCCATTGATCCGGATGGCTTCCGATTTGCGCGAGTTGCCGCGCTCGTTCGAGAGCCGCCACACGCCATAGGCTTCGTCGCCCTGGCGAATGCTGATGCAGTTGTGCTTCGCGAGATCGTGCGGCGTGGCGGGCGTGCCCCGGCTCGCGAGATACGCGGGCGCTGCGCAGAGCAAACGCCGGTTCGCCGCGAGACGCCGTGCGATCACACGCGTGTCGGGCGGCTCGCCAAAGCGGATGCACACATCGTATGCATCCTCCGTGAGCGGCGGCGGCATGACCGAAAGCTGAAGCTGCACGGAAACCTGCGGGTATTGCACGACGAAGCGCGACAGCGCCGGCCCGATATGGCTGCGCCCGAAACCCAGCGTGGCGTTCACGCGCAGCAAGCCTTTGGGATGCTGTCTTGAGCCGCCCAGCAGTTCGCCCAGTTCGTCGATCTCGTCGAGTATGCGGCGCGCGTGCTCCAGATACACCTCGCCTTCGGGCGTGAGCATCATGCGGCGGGTCGTGCGGTTGACGAGCGGCACCCCGGCGCGCTCCTCCATTTGCGCGAGCCGCTTGCTCACGGCGGCCGGCGTGAGGCCCAGCTCGCGCGCGGCGGCGCTCAGGCTTCCCGCGGAGGCCAGGGTCGAGAAAAAGCCCAGATCGGCGGGTTGAACAGTGTCGGTCACGGTCGCCACTTGTGAATTCAGGTTAAGGATGCTTTGAGTCTAGCACCGGTTTTTGAACCGGGAGTTCGGTAAAGTGAGCCCACGCTAGCCACATTCCAAAGGAACGAGACATGAAGACCTATCGCATCGCGACCATTCCCGGCGACGGCATCGGCAAGGAAGTCGTGCCCGCGGGCAAGGAGGTGCTGGAAGCGCTTGCGAAAACCACGCAACGTTTTGCCTTCGAGTTCGAAAACTTCGACTGGGGCGCCGACTACTACAGGAAGTACGGCGTGATGATGCCGGCCGACGGGCTCGACGCGATCCGCAACAAGGACGCGATCCTGTTCGGCTCCGCGGGCGACCCGGACGTACCCGACCACATCACGCTCTGGGGCCTGCGCCTGAAGATCTGCCAGGGACTCGACCAGTACGCGAACGTGCGCCCCACGCGCATTCTTCCCGGCATCGACGCGCCGCTCAAGCGCTGCAAGCCCGAGGATCTGAACTGGGTGATCGTGCGCGAGAACTCCGAAGGCGAATATTCGGGCGTGGGCGGCCGCGTGCACCAGGGCCATCCGCTCGAAGCCGCAACCGACGTGTCGATCCTCACGCGCGCCGGCGTCGAACGCATCCTGCGCTTCGCGTTCCGCCTCGCGCAGTCGCGCCCGCGCAAGCTGCTCACGGTCATCACCAAGAGCAACGCGCAACGCCACGCCATGGTCATGTGGGACGAGATCGCGCAGCAGGTCTCGAAGGAGTTCCCGGACGTGAAGTGGGACAAGGAACTCGTCGACGCCGCCACGGCGCGCATGGTCAACCGCCCCGCCTCGCTCGACACCATCGTCGCGACCAACCTGCACGCCGACATTCTGAGCGACCTCGCCGCCGCGCTCGCGGGCAGCCTCGGCATCGCGCCGACCGGCAACATCGACCCCGAGCGCCGCTACCCGTCGATGTTCGAGCCGATCCACGGTTCGGCGTTCGACATCATGGGCAAGGGGCTCGCCAACCCCATCGGCACGTTCTGGTCGGTCGTGATGCTGCTCGAACACCTCGGCGAAAACGAGGCCGCCGCGCACGTGATGCAGGCCATCGAGACCGTGACGGCCAACCCCGCGCTGCATACCGGCGACCTGGGCGGCAAGGCGACCACGGCGCAGGTCACGGCGGCGGTGTGCGAACTCGTCGAGAAGGCGGCCGTCGCCGCGTGAGCACGCGCGTGGGCACTACCGCGCCGTAAAAAGCAGATGCCGGGGCGTGACACAAAAAATACCCGCACGCCCCCGCCAACCCTCCAAGGAGGAGACACATGAATTCGGACATCGAATCAATCGTCACGCGCAAGCTCATGTGGCGCATCATCCCGTTCGTCATGCTGCTCTATTTCGTGAGCTTTCTCGACCGGGTCAACGTGGGCTTCGCGGCGATGACGATGAACAAGGCGATTGGCCTTTCGCCCGCCGCGTTCGGCCTGGGCGGCGGCCTCTTCTTCATCGGCTACTTTCTCTTCGAGGTGCCGTCGAACCTCATTTTGCATCGCGTGGGCGCCCGGATCTGGATCGCGCGCGTCATGGTCACGTGGGGCATTGTCTCGGCCGCATCCGCGCTCGTGACCGGGCCCACGAGCTTCTACGCGCTGCGCTTCTTGCTCGGCGTGGCGGAAGCGGGGTTCTTCCCCGGCATCATCCTCTACCTGAGCCTGTGGTTTCCGACGAAGCAACGCGCGGCCGCAGCCGCATGGTTCATGGCAGCCGCGCCGATCTCGACGGCGCTCGGCTCCCCGATCTCGGGCGCGCTCATGCAATTGCCGCGGATGTTCGGTCTCGCGAACTGGCAACTGCTCTATATGATCGAGGCGATTCCCGCCGTCGTGCTGGGTTTCGTGGTGCTCAAAGCGCTCACCGATGCGCCTTCGCAAGCGCGCTGGCTCGAGACGAAAGAGCGCGACTGGCTCATGGCGAAGCTCGCCGGGGAAGCGAAGACGCGTGAGGGCCACGCGGGCCACACGGCGGGCGCCTTGAGCGCGCTGCGCGACCCACGCGTGCTGGCGCTCGCGCTGATCTACTTCGGCACCTCGGCCGGTCTTTACACGCTGGGATTGTGGGCGCCGCTCATCATCCGCCAATACGGCTTCAGCGCGATGGAGACCGGGCTCCTCAATGCGATTCCCAGCATCGTGGCAGTCGTCGCCATGATTCTCTGGGCACGTCACTCCGACCGCACCGCGGAGCGCACCTGGCACGTCGTGATTCCCTGCGTGCTGGCTTGCGTGGGCTTCGTATTCGCGGGCCAGGCCAGCACCGCGCTGATGATCGTGCTGGCGCTCGTGGTGGTGAATATCGGCATCAGCGCCGCGAAGGCGCCGCTCTGGGCCATGCCCAGCATGTTTCTCTCGGGCGCCGGTGCCGCCGCTGGCATCGCCATGATCAATTCAATCGGCAATCTCGGGGGCTTCGTGGGTCCCGCCGTGATCGGCTGGCTGAAGACTCAGACCGGAAGCTACGCCGCGGGGTTGTATGTCGTGGGCGCGACGCTGGCGCTTTCCGCGGTGGTGACGTTGATGCTGAGCCGCAAGGCCAGCCAGCCGGTGATGGCGCAGGTGAGGCACGATCACTGAACGACGCGTGCGCGGCGCGGGCCGCGCCGCCAGTCTTGCCGATACCGGCAAACCTTTAACACCCTTGCACTATGTGCGCTAGCGCACGAAGCAGGCTGCGCGAAGCCGCTATCCTCGCCAGGTACCCGAAGCCCGACGATGTTCCCCACATTCGTTCCGCCACACGGGATCGCCAGTGCGCAGCCAAGCCATCAAATATGCCTTGCTACTCGCCTGCGGGTGGCCGCCAGTCTTCGATGCGCACGCATCCGATGCAATCGGCATCGTCAAGACGCTCAAAGGTTCGGTGCACATCGAGCGCGCGGGTCAGCCGGTGAGCGTGGCCGTCGGCAGTGAGGTGTTCGGCAGCGATCGCGTGCTGACCGGCGCCGCCTCCTCCGTCGGCATCACGCTGCGCGACAACACGCTGCTTACCGAGGGCGCCAACTCCGTTCTCGATCTCAACGCGTTCGCATTCAATACCACCACCTACGACGGTGCGCTCGATGTGAGCATCAAGCGCGGCTCGCTCGCCGTGGTCGACGGCAAGCTCGCGAAGGCCAATCCGGAGGCCGTGCGCTACAGCACGCCCACCACCACGCTCGGCGTGCGCGGCACCGAGTTCATCATCGAGGTAGGAGGAAACGGGGAGAACGATCATTGAAGACAGCGAACGAAGAACATAGGCTGGCGCGGTGGGTGGCCGTCACGCTGCTTGTCTGCCTCTTCGGATGCAGCACGCCCGACAAGATCACCCTGCTGCCCAATCCGGACGGCAGCGTCGGCAACGTGATCGTGCATAGCGGCAACAAGACGCAAGTGATCGACAAGGCCTACACGCGCGCCGATGTTTCGAAAGGCGGCGCGATCGAGCAAACCGCCGACAACAAGGCCGCCGTGCAGGCGCAGTACGGCGACCTGCTGGCCGCCCAGCCGCCGCGCCCGAGAACGTTCACCATCAACTTCGTGTTCGACTCCGCCACGCAGCTGGCGCCCGAGTCCGCGGCCACGGTTGCCGAGCTCAAGAAGGTGTTGGCGACCTGGCCCGCCCCGCACCTCACGGTGATCGGCCACACCGACATGGCGGGCTCGCAGGAGTTCAACGACCGGCTTTCCATGCGCCGGGCGCAGAGCGTGGCGTCGTTTCTGGTCAAATCCGGCATACCCGCGCGGCAGATCGAAGTCGCCGGCCGGGGCAAGCGCGAGCCGCTCGTGCATACCGCAGACGGCGTGCCCAACCAGGCGAACCGGCGCGCGGTCATCACCATTCAGTGATACTGATGACTTCGTGGCGCTAGCCATCCATTCGATGCCACCATGAAACGCTACCGCAACTCGTGCATTGCCTTCGCCCGGCGCATGATGCGGGCGCGCAAAGGGCGCCCCTGGGCGCTCGCGGTGCTGGTCACGCTTCTGTTCATCAACCTGTGCAGCGAATGGCCCCGCGATAGCGCGCGCCCCGCCTTCCTCGACATGCTCAACGACGTGTTGCCCGACACGTTCGGTTCGGCGCGCCAGCTTCTCTTCGACCACTATCAGCGCCGCTTTCCGCGCGTGCCCACCACGCAGCCCGTGACCATCGTGGAGATCGACGACAAGACGCTGGAAGCCTTCGGTCAATGGCCCTGGCCGCGCAACCGGCTCGCCGGCCTCATCGATGCAATCGCCGCCCGACAGCCGCTCGCGATCGGCCTCGACATCTACATGCCCGAGCCCGATCAGACCTCGCCGGGCAAGGTCGCCGACAATCTGCCCGCCTCGGAGGCGGCCCTCGCCACGCAGCTGCGCGCGCTGCCCAGCCACGAACGCATTCTCGCAACGGCGCTGCGCGCGTCGCCCTCCATTCTCGGTGCGGCGGCTTTCGACTATGCCACCTCCACGACGAGCACCGACATGCTCAGCACGCCCGTGCTCGTGCACGGCCCGGACGCGCTCGCGAACGTGCACCGCTTCAACTACGTCCTCGCAAGCCTGCCCGAGCTTCAAGGCGCGGCCCACGGCCAGGCCATGCTCAATGTGGCACAGGAGCAGGGCACGGTGCGGCGCATTCCGCTCGTGCTGGGTCTGGGCGACAAGCTCGTGCCAAGCCTGCCCATCGAGATGCTGCGCGTGGCCACCGGTTCGCCGGTCATCGACGTATTTGCGCGGCCGTCGGGCGTGCGGGCGGTGGGCGTGGCGGACGTGCGGGTGCCCACGCAATCCGACGGCGAGATGTGGCTGCATTTCGCTTCCATTGCGCGCACGCAGCAGCGCTACGTCTCGGCAAGCGAGGTGCTGCAAGGCAAGGTCGACGCGAGCCGCATCCGCAACAAGCTGATTCTCGTTGGCCTCACCGGGACGGGCCTGACCGACATGCGCACGACCGCGTTAGGCGAACTGGTGCCCGGCATCGAGATTCAGGCGCAGGTGATCGAGACGATTTTCGAAGGCCGTTTCCTGCGGCGTCCGGCGTGGCTGATCTGGGCCGAGACCGGCTTCATCTTGATGCTCGGCCTGCTCTTCATCTGGTATGTGCCGCGCAACGATTCGCGGCTCGCCGTGTTCATGCGAACCGTGCCGAAAGCGTCGGCCATTATCGGCATTGCGCTCAACTTGTTGACACTTTCGGTTTGCTTCCTGGCGTTCCGGTATTTCGGTTTCCTTGTCGATGCCGCATCGATTTTCATCATTCTTTCCGCTGTCATGGGCAGCTTTTTCACCATCTCCCTCATGCAGCCGGATGCGGAGCCGCCAGCGCAACACGGAACCGGCGCCGCCAAAGCCGGCGGATCGGTCGCGGTGCTACATTACGACCCTGACCGCCCGACGAAGTGACCCTGCGGGACCGTCGTGCACGCCACGGAGCACCCATGACGCCATCGCAACGAATCGACCAGCTAATCGCCGAACTCACCGACTGGCGCCGCGAAACCTTCGCCGCCGTGCGCCAGGCCATTCTCGAAGCCGACCCGGAGATCGTCGAGGAATGGAAATACATGGGCAGCCCCGTGTGGTACCGGGACGGCATGATCGCCGTGGCCAATGCGCACAAGGGCAAGGTCAAGCTCACGTTCCCGAACGGTGCGAGCGTGCCCGACCCCGGCAAGCTGTTCAACGCCGGGCTCGAAGGCAACGCGCGACGGGCCATCGACTATCTCGAGGGTGACAAGGTCGACAAGCGCGCGTTGAAGACGCTCGTTCGCGCGGCGATCGACTTCAACCAGGCCAAGGCAAGGAAAAAGGCGCCAACGAAAACACGCGCGGGCAAAGCGGCCTGACGCGGTTGCAGCGCGGCGAGAACGCGATCGAGATCGCGCGACGTTACGCCGAGTAGAGCCCCTCGGGCCCATTGCGCAGCGTGCGCGCCAGCAGCGCCAGCCCTTCGCGCAGCGCCTCTTCGCTGCGCGCACCGCCCAGGCTCAGCCGCACCGCGTGTGGCGCCGACCCGCGCCCGATCACGAAGCTGTCCGCCGTTTTCAGCAGCACGCCGGCCTGACGCAGCGCAGCCGAGAATTCGGCGGCGCGCCAGGGCTCGGCGAGCGGCAGCCAGAGATGCGGACTCGCCGGATCGGTGCGATACGGCCAATCGGCCAGCACCTCGGCGGCGATCGCATGACGCGCGTCCACCTGAGCGCGCTGCTTCGCGACGAGCCGATCGACCTCGCCCTCCACGATCCAGCGCGCCGCGATTTCCGCGGCGAGCGGCGAAGTCATCCAGCAATCGCTGCGTATCACCGCGAGGATCTTGCCGACCCAGTCCTGCGGCGCCTGCACATAGCCAATGCGCAGGCCTGGCGCGACCGCTTTCGAAAGACTGCTGATGACGATGCCATGCTCGGGCAGCCGCGCGGCGAGCGGCGCGGGCGGCTCATCGAGCAACGCGGCGGGCACGAGGTCCTCGATCACGACGAGGTGATGGCGCACGGCGATTTCGGCGATCATCGCGCGGCGCGCTTCGGAGAGTGTCGCCGTGGTCGGGTTGTGCAGCGTCGGCACGCAAAAGAGCGCGCGCGGCGCGAGCAGGCCGCACGCGCGCTCGAGCGCCGCGGGCACGATGCCTTCCTCGTCGATTTCGATGCCGACGAGATTCAGGCGCAGCTGCCGGGCGAGCGCGACGATGCCAGGGTAGCTCAGCGCTTCGGCGAAGATCGTGTCGCCCGGGCGCAGCACCGCGCGCAACACGCAGGCCAGACCGTGCTGTGCGCCCTGGGTGACCAGCACGCGCTCGGCGGGCACGGTGCAGCCCATGCGGGCGAGCCAGCGCGCCCCCGCTTCGCGGTGCGAGCGGCGG
>DATBXG010000316.1:0-2053 GCA_036514415.1 Paraburkholderia sp. | reverse complement strand
CGTCGCCCACACGCAGCAGGATGTGGCGCACGTGCGTTTGCACGAGCTTGGGCGCGTCGGCCGCCGTGCCCTGGCCCTGGCGGCGCTCGACGAGGCGCACGACCTCGAAGCCGTCGTTGGTACGGATCACCGTGGGGTTCACCTCGCCCGGACGCAGCGTGGACGCGGCAGTCACGAATTCGGGCGGCAGCTTCGACTGCGACAGAAAGCCCATGTCGCCGCCCTTGCCTGCGTCGCTCGCCTGCGAGTTCGCCTTCGCGAGGCTCTCGAACTTGCTACCCGACTGGGCTTCCTTGAGCAGCGCATTGGCCTTCGCCTGCGCAGCTTCGATGTCGGTTTCCGAGGCGTTCAGCGGCGCCTTGATGAAGATGTGCTGGAAGTGCAGGTCGTTCGATTGGCCCGCGTTCGGTCCGCGCTGGCTCGCGATGTAGTTCGCGACTTCGGCGTCGGACACCGTGACCTTGCTGTCCACTTCCTTCTCGCGCAGCTTCGAGAGCGTGAGCTCGGTGCGTGCGTCGCGCATGAACGTGGTCCAGGGTACGCCGGCCGCCTCGATGCGCGCACGATAGGTAGCGAGATCCATGCCGTTGGCCTGGGCGAGACGCTCGAGCGTGCGCTGCACGGCGGCGTCGTCGACGGTGATGCCGTCTTCCTTGGCCTTCTGGAGCTGAATGCGCTCGAGCACCATCTGGTTGAGCACCTGCGCGCGCAACTGCTCCTCGGGCGGAACCGGCGCGTTTTGCTGCTGCAGCCGGTGAGCAATCATTTCGGCGCGGCTGTCGAGCTCGCGCTGCGTGATCACGCCGTCATTGACGACTGCGGCGATCGTGTCGACCGTCTGGCCGTTGCCAGCCGCGAGACCTTGAGCTTGCGCCGGCGTGGCCGGCAACACGCCTGCGACGGCGAAGAGACTCGCAGCGTACGCTGCCAGGCGAAGCTTTTTCATGATTCCCACAGATACTCCAATGTTGGCGGGCACGCTTCGCCCGTCTCTATGCAACCGACACCGCGTTGCCCCGAGGCGCCTCGCACAAGCAATGCGCTCCGGATCACGCGTTATTGATAATCAGTGAAGCGCGAGTCCGTCGGCGCCTGACCCGGCAGCTGCGTGTAGCCCGGCACTGCGGTCCGGAACGCCGCCACCAGCCCGTTGTCGACGTTCGACAGTCCCTTGAGCGTAAGCTGCGCGAGAAACCGCGTTGACGAATTCGGCGTGCCCGACGTATTGAGCCCGTTCGCGTATCGCTGCAGGCCGACCCCGAGCACCCAGCAGTCGGCGTCGTACTGCATGCCGACCAGGCCGTCGACGATCCGATGGCCGTTCAGATCGTAGTTGAAGCGGCCCACGGCGTACACCCGGTGCGAGAACGGCCATTGAGCCGAGATCAGAACCTGATTGATCGGCTGAAAGTCGAGCGTGGTGTTCGCGCGCGTGTAGCGGTAGGCCACGTTCAGCACGCGGCTCGTTCCCGGGCTGTACCCGAAACCGATGCTCGCCTTGGTGAGCTGGTTGCTGTCGGCATTATATTGGAACGCCGTTTCCGAAGCGAAACCGGCCCCGATTTTCAACGCGGCGCCCGCAATCAGGTCCGAATGCGTCGCCTGACTTGTGCTCTCGCCCGAGTTGAGCGTGACGCGCTGATCCTGGAAGTAGTACTGCTGTGCGATCACGAAGCGCGCGCGCTCGTCGCCCGAAGCCGGGTCGATGAAGCGCGTGGTGAGCGCGGCCGTAATGCGGTTCGCGTCCGCAATGCGGTCGTTACCGACGAAAGTGTTCGGCGTGAAGATTTCCGCGAGGCCGAAGTCCGACTCGGCGGTATCGAAAAGGGGCGCGAACTGCTGATTGCGGTACGGCGTGTACACGTAGTACAGGCGCGGTTCCAGCGTCTGGATGTAATCCTGACCGAACAGATGCACCGAGCGGTCGAACACGAGGCCCGTATCGAAGCTGAAGGTCGGGATCGATTCGGTGAAGCTCTTGGGCGTACCAGCGGGCACGTCCGTGCCGATGTTGCTCAGGTTGTACGACGCGAAGTGCCACTGAATCTTCGGC
>DATBXG010000315.1:0-2143 GCA_036514415.1 Paraburkholderia sp. | reverse complement strand
TTCCGCGTGCGCATTCGGACACTTCGCCGCCGGCAACCTTCGCTGCACAGCGGCACTGATTATCGCCGCTAACGCTGGCCGGATTCCTGAGCGTGCGGAGATGCTTTATTTCGCGCGAGTTGAGAGAGCGGCGCGCTCGACCTGGTCAGGTGTGCAGCCAGCGTTGCTCGATCCAGGAGAACAGCCAGGACACCGGCACCGCGCACGCCATGCCGATGGCGACTTCGGCCACGCGAAAAAGCGCGATGTCCCACACGGGGCCGTTCATGGGTACGAGCAGCACGATGGTGGTGGTGATTGCGCCAAGCCGCGCGGCGGTGCTGACGCTCAGGCACCAGCAGCCGATGATCACGACGCTCACGGCGACGAGGTAGGCCGCGAGATTCTCCGGGCCGAGCACGGCCGTCGCGAGGCCCACGACGCCGCCCGCAATCGCGCCGATGAACTGGTCGCGCGACTGCGTGAGCGTGTCAGCGTAGTCGTGCTGGGTCACCGCAATGGCCGTGATGGCAGCCCAGAATGCCTGTTCCGTGTGGAGCGCACGGCCGATGCTGTATGCAAGGCCCGCTGCGCACACGGCGCGCAGTGCCATGAGTGTGCCTTGCGCGGCGCGGCTCTTGAGCGGCAGGCGCTTGAGCGCGCTCAGCGCCGATTGCTGGAGCGACGTGAGATAGGCGAAGAGGTTGTCTTGCGGGTCGTGCATCGAGCGTGACGGGTCGTAAGGCGAACGTGAGGAATGGCGGGCGCGCTGCCAAGCATATCAAGCCGTGTTCGCGGTGTGCGTGTCGTCGGGCAGGCAATACTCGCGCAACTGCTTCGCCGCGTGGCGCAAGTCACGCTCGATCGCGCGTCGCACGCCTTCGGCGTCGCGGCGTTTCAGCCGTCGCATGAGCCCCTCGTGCGCATCGTTGAGCGTGCGCGCGAAGCTCGCGTCTTCGAACAGCAGGTTCGAGATCGGCCCCACCTGGAGCCACACCGTTTCGATCAGGTCGACGAGCAGCGGCGATCCACTCGCGCGATAGAGCACGAGATGGAAGTCTTCGTTCGTGTCGAGATAGCGCGCGCGTTTGTTCTGTTCTAGCGCTTCGGCCATCTGCGCGCACAGCGCGTCGAGCCGCGCGAGGTCGCCGGCGGCGAGGCGCGTGGCGGCAAGCGAAGCCGCCTGGCCCTCCAGCATCACGCGCACGTTGAGCACGTCGTCGAATTGCGCTCGCGTGAGTTGCGGCACCACCACGCCGCGATTGGGCAGGTTCACGAGCGCCGACTCGCCTGCGAGCCGCACGAGCGCCGCGCGCACCGGCATCTCTCCCACGCCCAGTTGTTCGGCCAGCGCGTGAATGCGCAGACGCTCTCCGGGTACGAAGCGCCCGAGGCTCAGCCAGCGCCGCAGCGTGGCATAGGTTTCGTCCTGCAGCGACTGATGCGCGCGTGTTTTCATCGCGACTTGCCCGTTTCAACCAGTTCGCCCAGGCAGGCATCGAAGGCGGCGAGCAGGCGGTCGACGTCGGCTTCGGTCGTCTCTGGGCACACGAGCATCATGTTGTGGAACGGGGTTATGAGCACGCCGCGATTGAGCAGATACAGGTGCAGCAGGTGTTCGAGCTCATCGTCCATGGCCGCGCGGGCCTCGCTGCCGTTGCGCGGCGTCGTGGCGCAGAACTGGAACTCCGTGCGTGCCCCCACGCGTGTCACGCACCACGGCAAGGCGCGGCGCGCGATCGTCGCCGCGAGGCCATCGGCAAGTCGTTCCGCCAGCGCGAACATGTGTGCGTAGGCGGCGTCGGTCATCACGTCTTCCAGGGTTGCGCGCATGGCGCTCATGGAAAGCGCGTTCGCCGTGAGCGTCGTGCCGATGCCTGAATGGCCCGGCAGTGCGTCGTGCTTCGCCTGCTGCGCACGCACCGCGAGTTCCGCCGAAAATCCGTAGACCGCGCACGGCACGCCGCCGCCCACTGGCTTGCCGAGCACGAAGAGATCGGGCTCGATGCCGTGCTCGCCCGCGTAGCCGCGCGGGCCGCTGCTGATCGTATGGGTCTCGTCGATCAACAGCAGCGTGCCGTGCCGTTTCATGAGCGCCTGCGCCTCGTGCCAGAAGCCGGGCTCGGGCAGCACCATGCCCACGTTCGTCATGGCGGGCTCGGCC